>JAFAOS010000149.1 GCA_019247515.1 Chloroflexota bacterium
GCCTGTTCGTAGCTGCACAGGTTGTTACGAATGTAGTCCGGCGAGCCGATGAACAGACCGCGCCGACCAGCGCGGTACAGCGCCCGCGCGCTTTCGTCGGCCGGCTCCAGCGCGGTGGCGGATTCCCGCGCCGCGGCGGTGGACTGGGCGGCCTGACGCTGAGAGAACTCGCGGTAGACGTGGTCCTTTCCGTGCTTGACAGGTCCGTGCGTCCAGCCGAGCGAAAAGCCGAAGAACTGCGCCCCTTCCAGACCGCGTTCGACGGCCAGCTCGTCGGTTTCGGCGCACAGCATGTTGCCGACGGTCACCAGCGCCGGGTTCATCGCCTTTCCGATCGGGGCGCGACAGCGGCGGATCAGGTCGTAATAGCGCGCCACGCGCTCGTCGGCTTCCTCCGGCGTCTCGAAGCCGAAGCCGATCGCGCCCATGCCGAGCCGCGCGCCGATCATGGCCGACTCGCGTCGGGACGCGGCGAGCCAGACCGGCGGGTGCGGCTTTTGCAGCGGCTTGGGAATCAGGTTGCGCTCGGGCATCGAAAAGTAGGTGCCTTCGTAGCCTGGATACGGCGTCTCGGACATCATGCGCAGGCACTCGCGCGTGGCTTCCTCCCACGCTTCCTTTTTCTGGGAGTGCTCGGTGCCGAAGCCGGCCAGCTCGGTCGTGGTCGCGCCTTCGCCGGTGCCGAACTCGACGCGGCCATTGGAAACCAGGTCGAGCGTGGCAATGCGTTCGGCCACGCGGGCCGGGTGGTTCTGGCGCGGCGGCATCTGGATGATCCCGTGGCCGAGGCGCACGTGCCGCGTACGAGCGGCCGCCGCGGCCAGCATGATCTCGGGGGCAGACGAGATCGAGTACTCCTCCAGGAAATGGTGCTCGACGAAGAAGACGTAGTCGAACCCGAGGCGGTCGGCGAGCTCGATCTGTTCCAGCGTCTGCTGGACCATGGTGTGCTCGTCGTCGGCGTGCCACTGATCGCTGTCGAGTGGCCGCGGCAACTGCATTTCGTAGATCAGGCCAAACTTCACACTAAGTGACAAGTGTAGGACGCTCTGACAAGTTTTTCGCTCTGAACAAGGTTTTTTGGCTCTGAACAAGGTTTTTTTATGCAGTCGCAAGCCTGCGGGCTGGCTCGCCAGGGCTACTCGCCCTGGACCCGCGCATCACGTGCGCGTTGCTCGGTGCCTGACAGTTATCCGCTTGGCGCGGTAGCCACCACCTCTCCCTTTGGGAGAGGTCGCGCGAAGCGCGGGTGAGGGCTACGGAGCGTGATCAGAAGCCCTCGCCCCGGCCCTCTCCCAGAGGGAGAGGGAGTGGGGTTGTCGGCCACCGAGCAAATTTTTACGTTCCGCGAAGGATTGCGATTACCGGGGCGAAGGCGGTGAGCTCGCGGACGGTGAAGTAGGAAATGCCCCACCGCTCGCGGCACTTGTTCAGGTGCTCGGCGATTTCGGCGGGCGAGCCGATGGCGAGAAACGGGGTCGCCAGGGCGTCTTCTCTGCGCAGGCCTTCGATCTGGCTGACCACCTCTTCGACGGCGGCCGAGCGATCTGAGGTGACGATTGTCCGCTGCACCAGCGCGTTCAACTCCAGCCGGTCGGCCCGCTGGCCGGCTTGGTCCCAGATGTAGGCGGCCGTCCGATCGAGCCGGTCGGCTTCCCAGCGCACCTCGTGCCGCAGGCCGTCCGCCAGGGTGCGTCCGAGGCCGAACAGGCCGACGATGTCCGCGTGTGTGGCGGCGTGGGCCAGCGCTCGCCGACCGTTCACCGCCACCATGATCGGCACCCGGGGCTGGAGCGCGCGCATCGTCCGCACGCCGTCCAGCTGGTAGTGCTCGCCGGCGAAGCTGACCGTTTCACCGTCCAGCAGGCGGCGCAGCACCTCGACCGACTCCGCGAGGCGTGCCTTGCGGACGGCGGGTGGGTCGAAGGTCTGACCGATGGCCGCGTACTCGGTGAACGCGTGCCCGGCGCCGACGCCCACCTCCAGCCGTCCACCGCTGAGCTGATCCAGGCTGGCCAGCTCGCGCGCCAGGTGCACCGGGTGATGAAAGTCGTTGTTGAGCACCAGCGGACAGACCCGCAAACGCGTGGTGCAATCGGTCGCCGCCAGCAGCGGGAGCAGCGGCGCCCAGCCCTCGGAGACGTGGTCGGAGGTGCTGAGGACGTCGAAACCCGCCGCCTCAGCATCGCGCGCGACGCCACGCAGCTCGTCAGCCGGGAGGTTTCTGACCTGGAGTCCAAAGCGGAACGGGCGGTCCATGCGAGCAAGGACCGTAGCAAACCGTTATGCGGACGATGTGCAATCGTACAGCTGTCCGCCGTCGACCTGAGCGCAGTTCTGCTGCACCCAGCCCATGACGCCGGAGTTGCCACCGAAGCCAGCTGCGCCGCGACCGCCAGCCATGACGAAGCGCACCTCGCCAGCCTGGACCAGTTGCGCGAAGCCCTGGGCATTCAGGATCGGATCGCTGCCGAGGAAGCCGCCCAGCGCCATGACCGGCTTGCCGGTCGCCAGGACGAAGGGCGCCGCGCTCATCGCATTCGAGGTGGCGAGCAGGAATTCGGAGGAGCCCTGGTTGGCTTCGAGGTAGTCGATCAGCTGTTGCTGATTGCCGCCGCCTGGTCCACCACCGAAGAAGCCGCCGGGCTCGCCCGGCGCCCCGCCGCGCCCGAAATCGCCGCCGCGCGGTCCCACGGCCGAGGGCAGCATGCCGCCGCCCACGCCCAGTGCCGGCATCGCCGCCCAGACCCCCGGCGCCACCAGGAGCGCGACGACTCCAATTGCCGCGGCGCCGGTCGCCAGTCCGTGCGACGAGCCGTCGGCGTCGAAGTGCCGCATCAGCCACACGCCCATCAGCAGCACGGCGCTGAACAACGTCAGGCCTATGGCCAGTGGCGCCAACCAGCTGTACGGGCCAGTGGCGTACGGCACCAGCAGCCGACCCTCGAGCAGACCGCCTGCCAGCAGGGCGAGCGGCAGCAGCCACGCGAGACGGGTGCCGTCGCGCAGCGCCCGCAAGCCGCCAACGGTGCCAATCGCCGCCAGTGCCGCGATAGGCGGGCCGAGCGTCACCAGGTAATAGCTGTGGAAGTACTCGGCAACACTGAAAAACGTGCCCGCCGTCAGCAGCCACATGCCCCAGACGAAGAAGGCCTGAGCGCGGCGACTGGTCGACAGCGACCTGCGCGAACGCCAGGCCGCCACGCCGCCGATCACCAGGCCCGCGAGCGAGAGGCTGAGCAGCCAGCTGGCTTGCGGGCCGAGCTGCTGGTCGATGAGCCGCAGTGGGCCGGGTGCGCCGTTTTCCTGTCGACCGCCCGGGCCGCCGAACCCCTGCGGGCCGGCCGTGTTCGAGGCCAGCGCGGTGACATCGAAAGTCGCTCCGCGGCCAAGCAAGCGCTGGATGCCGTTGTAGCCGAGCGCCAGATCGACGGCCGAGTTGTCCTGGGTTGAATCGACCCACGGCCGCTGGCCGGCCGGCGTGAGGTCGACGGCCACGGGCCAGGCGAACGAGACCGTCAGCAGGACGAGTCCGGCCAGCGCCAGGTGGCCGATGCGCACCAGCCAGCGTCGCGGCGCGGCCACCAGATACACCAAGGCCAGGGCAGGGACCACGAGGTACGCCTCGAGCATCTTGATTTCGAAGCCGAGGCCGACGACGACCGCGGACAGCAGGAGCCAGCTCAAACGACCGCTCTCGGCCGCCTTGAACGTGGCCCAGGCGGCCAGCAGCAGCGTGAACACCAGGAGCGAGTCGATGGTGTTGTTGCGGCTCACCGACACGCTGACGGGCGTCAGCGCCAGAAACAGCGCGGCCAGGAGGCCGGCGCCGGTGCCACAGGCACGCTTGACCAGGTGGTAGGTGAGCAGCACCGAGCCCACGCCGGCGAGGGCTTCGGGAAGCAAGATCGCGACGCCCGAAAAACCCAGGAGCCTGGCGCTGGCGGCTTCAATCCAGAAGCCCAGCGGTGGTTTGTCGATCGAGACGAAGCCACCGGGGTCAAACGAGACGAAGAAAAAGTTGTGCCAGTTCTGCAGCATGCTCATGACGGCCGCCGCGTAGTACGTGTTGCCGTACCCGTCCCGCTGCAGTCCCCACAGGTTCAGCGCCGCGGCAAGCAGGGCGATCGCCGCCAGTGCGATGGCTGGCCAGCCCCAGGCACGGCTACCCTCGCGCGTGGTCGCGGGTGCGACGCGGAGCGGCGCCTCGAGCGTGGTCATGACCCATTTCTAAGCCGCAGACCTTGGAAGCGAATGAGAGGCAGCGCAGCGTATTCGCAAGCCCGCGGGTATAAAAGGCAGAGATGCGCGTAGGTTTGATCGGGACTGGTCACTGGGCCATCGCCGTCCACGGGCGCGGAGTGGTCAGCCATCCGGCTGCTGAGCTGGTGGGGGTCTGGGGCCGCGATCCAGCAAGGGCTCAGCACGTCGCCGACGAGCTTGGCTCGCGGCCTTACCCTTCGTTGGCAGGCCTGGTCGCCGACGTCGACGCCCTCACCTTCGCGGTGCCGCCCGACGTGCAGGTCAGCATCGCCAGCAGCGCCGCGCAAGCGGGCAAGCACCTGCTGCTCGAAAAACCGATTGCCACCTCCATCGCGGATGCCCAGAAGTTGCAGTCGGCCATCGGGCAGGCCGGCGTGGCGTCGATCGTATTCTTCACGCGGCGGTTCATCGCCGAGCACGAGAGCTGGCTGAATCAGGTTCGGCAGACTGGCGGCTGGGAGTGCGCCCGCGTCGAAATGTCGTCGGCGATCTTTGTCGAGGGCAATCCGTTTGGCAACTCGCCCTGGCGTAAGGACAAGGGCGCGCTGTGGGACGTCGGTCCACATGCCCTGTCGACGCTGATTCCGCTGCTCGGCAAGGTGGACTCCGTCATCGCGGGCGCGGGAGTGCGCGACCAGGTGCACCTGGTGCTTCAACACACCGGGCCGCGCTCCAGCACCGCGTCGCTGAGTCTCACCGTGCCGCCGGCGGCGGTGGGCAATGCCCTGTACGTCTACGGTGAGCACGGACGTGCTGAGGCGCCCTCGGGTCAGTTCGACGTCGGGGCAGCCTATCGGCGGGCGCTGGATGCGCTGGTCGAGCAGGCAGGCGCGAGCAAACCCGCGCACGCGTGCGACGTGCATTTCGGGGCGCAGGTCGTGGGCGTGCTGGCCGCGGCGGAGGAGTCGTTGCACAGCGGACGACGCATAGAAATCCAGAACTAGCCTTTCAAACTGGTTGCTCTGAACTGCGGAGACTCGCTACAGGCCGATACTTTCGGCCATCGTCGCCGGTTGTGCGGGCGCGGCCTCCAGGGTCGGCGCGCCGCGCACCGCCGACAGCACACCGGCGGCGGCGGCCAGTACTCCCAGGCAGAACAACGTCTGATGAAAGGCTAGCTCCAGCGCGGCCGGGTCGGCGTCGACCGTGGACTCGACGTGGGCGCCCGTGTACACGCTCAGCAGCAGGGCCAGGATGGCGCCGGTGAGCGCCACCCCCAGACTCGTCCCGATGCCGCGGGTCATGTTCAGAATCCCGCCGGCCACGCCTAATCGGTGCTGCGGCGCGCTGCCCATGATGGCGCTGTTGTTGGGGGGTGTGAACAGCCCCAGCCCGACTCCCAGCACGCCGAGCAGGACCAGCATCAGGCTCAGCCCCGAATCTGGCAGCAGCGCCAGCGCCAGCAGGGCGACCGCGCTGAGCAGCATGCCGGTCACCGTCGGCAAGCGTGAACCAAAGCGATCGGTCAGCGTGCCGGCCAGGGGCGCGACGATGCCGAGCGCGAGTGGCACCGGGCTCAACAGCAGCCCGGCTTCGGCTGGCGTCCGATCCAGGATGCGCTCCAGATAGAACGGAATGAGAAACAGGCTGCCGAACAGGACCGAGTACGACAGCAGTCCGGCGACGATGCCAATCGTGAACAGGCGCGACGCAAACAGCGCGAGGTCCACCAGCGGCGACGTGGCGCGGACCTCGGTCGCGACGAACAGCCCCAGGCACACCGCCGCGAGCAGCGTCACACCCAGAAAGGCCGGGCTGGTCCAGCCCCAATCGTTGGCAAACGTCAGCGCCAGCATGAACAGCGCCACGGAGGGACCCAGCAGCAGCGCGCCAGGCCAGTCGAAGCGTTCCTCTGTCTCCTGCCCCTCGGCGCGGGCAGTCGCGGGCAGCACGAGCCACCCGAGGACGGTCCCCATCAGTCCGAACGGCACGGCGATGAAGAAGACCCAACGCCAACCGAGCGCATCGATCAGAAAGCCACCGACCGACGGCCCCACCGACAAGCCGACCGCTTGCGCGGCGCCCTGGATGCCGATCGCGCGACCCAGCCGCCGCCGCGCCACCGCCGCGGTAATGATGGCGACGCTATTGGCCTGCAACATCGCCGCCCCGATCGCCTGAACCACGCGGAAGGCAATCAGCCAGGCCAGGCTGGGCGCGAAGCCGCACAGCGCCGAACCGGTGATGAACACGAGGAAGCCGCTGACGTACAGCAGCTTGCGTCCTGCCAGGTCGGCCAGGCGACCGAACGGCACAACCAGGGCCGCAAGCGTGACCAGATACGCGATCGCCACCCACTCGACGCTGGCGACGGAGGCGGCGAACGTCTCCTCGAGCGTGGGCAACACGAGGCCGGCGATGCTGGCGTCGAGTTGACCCAGGAATGCGCCGACGCACACCGTGCCGACGATCAGCCAGGAGTACGACGGCAGGCGGGTCAGCGAGGCGAGCGGCGGCGGCTCATGTAAGCCCGCCGACAAGCCGCGCACGCCTTGACTGTAGGCTCAGCGCAGGCGGCGTTCGATCGCAGTTCCTCGGTTATCCATCAGCTGTGCTGATGGGTTCGTGCGCCAGCGCGTCGCCGACCTCGCGCACCAGCGCGTCCGCCGCCGCCGACAGCCGCGCGCCGCGCATGCGAATCAGGCTGAGCGTGCGGCAGATTTGCAGGCCGTCGACGGTGATGGACGTCAGCTCGCCGCGACCAAGCTCGTGGCGAATCGCCAGTCGCGGCAGCCACGCCAGGCCGACGCCTTGGAGCACCGCCTGCTTGAGCGCCTCGGTACTGCCCAACACCAGTTGCGTCGGCGACATGGCGCCGGCTCGCGCGAGCTCGGTGTCGACGAGCTGCTGGGTGCCCGAGGTCGCTTCGCGTCGCAGGATCGGATGGCTGACCAGGTCCGCCGTCGACATGCGCTGGCGACGCGCGAGCGGATGCCGCGCCGCGACCGACAGGACGAGCTCGTCCTGGCCGAGGGGCTCGACCTGGACGTCGGCATCGTGCAGCGGCGCCTCGACGAACCCGAACTGCACGCGGTCGGCCTTGAGCCAGGCGAGCACGTCCGCGGAGGTGCCGACGGCCGCCTCGAACTTCACTCCCGGGTGCGCGCGGCCGAACGCGCCCAGCACCGTCGGCAGCAGGTAATTGCCGAGCGTCGTGCTCGCGCCGAAGCACACCAGGCCGTGCTGGCCGAAACGGGTCGCCTCGAGCACCTGGTTGGCTTCGTCCAGCAAGTGGAAGACGCGATTGATGTAAGCGAAAAGCGCCTCGCCCGACGCCGTCAGGTGCGTGCGGCGCTGGCGGACTTCGAACAGCGGGACGCCATAGTAGTGCTCCAGCGCGCGAATGTGCGCGCTGACGGCTGGTTGCGACAGGTCGAGCCTTCGCGCGGCACGCGTGAAGCTCTGCTCGAGCGCGACCATGTGGAAAGTGTGAAGGTAATAGAGGACCGGCGGCGGTCGGGAGCCCTCGGCGCTGGTCACACCTCGAGCGACAGTTGCCAGCTCACGTCCGCCTGCTCGATGGCCAGCAGGCGCTGCTTGGTCGCCACGCCGCCGGGCGCAGAGAAGCCGCCGAGTTTGCCGCCCGCGGCCAGCACGCGGTGACACGGGACCACGATCGGAAACGGGTTGCGTCCCAGCGCCTGGCCCACGTCGCGCGCCAGCAGCGGATCGCCGAGGCGGGTGGCGATCTGTCCGTAGGTCAGCGTCTCGCCGGTAGGAATCGTTCGCGCGACTTCGTACACGCGGCGCTCGAACGGCTCGATTGCGGCCATGTCCAGTTGCACGCTCGACAGGTCGGCACCGCCGCGACAACCGTTCAGCAGCGCGCGGATCGACTCGACAGCCTGCTCGATCTCGGGCGACGGCGGGGATTCGAGGCCGCCTCGAAAGCGGCGACGCAGTCGGGCGCGCGCCTGGGCACGGTCGGTTTCAGGCAGTTGCACTCCGACCACGCCGCGATCGCCCCAGGCGATTCCAGCGATGCCGATCGGCGTGTCGAACACGCAGTAGTGGATGGACATATCAGTTCCGGACGCTGGAACACATTCTGGCGCAGTCCAGTTGCGACGCGCCGCGTGTGCGCGGCTGGCTGGCTCTGCTACCCTGCCGGCGATTTCGCCGCAAGGTGTTCGAAATCACATTCCTGACAAAAAGAGGCAGAGCCGCGGCATGAGGCGCATCTCACTGGTCATTCGAGTGGTAGTGGCAGCTCTGGCACTCATGCAGGCGGTCCCGGCTCAGGCGGCGGAACTGGTCGTGTCGACCAATGACCTGTCGGTGCAGGTCAGCGGGCCGTGGCAAACGGGCTCGACGTCCGATGCGGGCAGCTACCTGTATCGCGCGACAGGCGGCGGGGGTGCGACGGTGTTCTGGCCGTTCCCGGCGAGCCTGGACCCCGGGCAGTACCAGGTCTTCGCCAACTGGGTCAGCGGCCCGGACCGGGCGACCAGCGCGACGTACTTCGTGGCGTCCGGCGACGGTACGCAAACCGTGTCCGAAAACCAGCAGAACAACGGCGGAAGCTGGCAATCCCTCGGCACGTTCTCCTTCCAGTCAGGCAAGGGTCAGGGCGTGACGCTGACCGATTCTCCCTCGGGCATGGTTGTCGCGGGCGCGGTGCGCTGGTTGAGCACCGGCAGCGGCGCATCGGCCGCCGTGCCGGCCGCGCCCACCGCCGCGGCCACGGCTGCCGCGACGCCTGCCGCGGCTCAGACGCCGACGCCTTCGCAGAGCCCGGCGCCAGCGGGACCCTCCACCGATCCGAACGCGGTCTGGACCGTCGCCATGAACCCCACCGACCTGCACGCCGGCCCGGACCCCGCCACCGACACCCTCGCCCGCGTGCCGCGCTACTCCTACCTGCAGATCCTCGGCTACCAGGGTGACTGGGCCTACGTCTATAACCCGCGCGCCCGCGGCACCGCCTACGTGCTCAGCAACATCCTGGGTCCGACCGACCCGCCGCCAGCCTGGGTGAGCGCGCCACCGCCGGCCTCGACGGCCTCGATTGAAACCATGGGACGCACCGTCGGCAGCGCACCGGTGGCCTACTACCCCGTCGACGACAAGTTCGCCTACACCAGCAGCCTCGGTCACAACGTGCCGATCCTGGTGCACGACCGCGTGGACGGCGCCGACGGCTCAACCTGGTATCGCGTCGACGGCGGCTACGTGGCCGCCAAGTCGGTCCGCCTGCCGCGAGCGCCGACCAGGACGTACGCGGGTCGCTGGCTCGACGCCGACCTGCAGGAGCCGGCCATGCTGACTGCCTACGACGGCAACAAGCTGGTCATGGACACGCTGGCGATCAAAGGCACCATCGCCAATCAGACGCCGACGGGCACCTTTACCATCCTGCGGCGCGTGCAGGATGAGACCATGGACAGCGGCACGCTGGGCGTCGACCCGCACGGGCCAGGCGGTTACCACCTGGAGCACGTGCTCAATACGCAGTACTTCACCAATGACGGGGCCAGCATTCACTACAACTACTGGTCGAGTAATTTCGGCTATTCGGGTTCGCACGGGTGTCTGGGGCTGGACTTGCAGGACAGCCAGTTCCTGTGGAACTGGGCGGACGTCGGAACCCCGGTCGTGATCCGCTCCTGACGTTCGTCGCGTCAACGTGAAGGGGGCTTCACGGCCTCGGTGGGTTTCCTCGGCGCCCCCGTCGTGACGACCCCATAAAGAACCAGTTTTCATCGCCGCCGGCGGGTGGTGGGACTGGGACCGGGACCCATGGAGCCCTCCGGGAAAGACCTTTGGGTCCCCTCCCACGAAATGTCCGTCGACAGCGTTAGTGACGACCCCAAAGGGAGGGAACAGTTTCATCCCCGCTGGCGGGTCGTGGGACCCATGGAATCCTCTGGGGAAAACACCTTTTGGTCCCCTCTGGGGAAAACACCTTTGGGTCCCGTCGGGGAAAACACCTTTGGGTCCCTTCTGGGGAAAAATACCTTTTTACCTGTGGCGAATGAGCCGCCGCGCGCGGGCGGGGACCAGGCGGTGCAGGCGCAGCACCTGTTCTCGGTTCTGCTCTTCCTCCAGGCTGCGCATGCGCGCTTGCAGGAGGTCCCGCAGGCTGATCATGCCGGCCAGCTCGACCTCGAAGCCGCGCTGGATCACCGGCATCCGCGTGACCCCCGTCTTGGCCATGCGGTACACCACCGCGCGCAAGGGTTCATCCGGGTAGGCGGCGACAGGGTCGCGGCGCACCAGGTCGGCCAGCGGTCGATCGCCTGAGCCCGCGTCGGCCGCGGACAGCGCCATCTCCAGCTCGCTGGCGGCCACCACGCCCACCAGGACGTCCTCGTGCTCGACCACCGGGTACAGCCGCTGGCCGCGGCCGCGGTGATCGTCGCGCAGCGACTCGCTCAGCTCGCCGACCGTCACGTCGATCGGCAGCACGACCACGTTGGTGCGCATCACGTCGCGGACGAAGACGGTCTCC
>JAFAOS010000440.1 GCA_019247515.1 Chloroflexota bacterium
TCCGACGTCGTGCTGGCCATCGTGATGGAGCCCATGCTCATCCTGCTGCGCTGGATGGGCCAGCGCGTCGAGTTCATCGGTCGCCTTGGGAATCGGCTGGCCAGGCTCAGTGGCGCAACCGGTTTGAGCGACGGCAAAGTCCGCGGCCCACTCGGCCTGATCCTGTTCAGTTTTGCCGTCGCCCCGGCGCCGGCGCGCGCCGCGTCCGAGGCGGCCGGCCACGGCTTCATCTCAGGTTGGACGCTCGCCATCATCGGCGACATGCTCTATTTCACGATGATTATGGCCTCGACTCTGTGGCTCAGCAGCGTTGTCGGGGACGACCGCTTCACCGTCGGAGCGGTCCTCATCGGCGCCTGGGTCCTGCCCATGCTGATCCGCCGCATGCGTCGGGGCTCGACCAGCCGCGCGCCGACCCGCGTCCCAGCCCCACCGCGGATGGCCACCGCGCTCGAGACGGCGACGCCCGCCGCGCGCGCCACCCGCAAGCCGACAACCACGCACAACGGCCGCCGCCGCCGCACCAGCCGCGGCCTGCATCATTAGTCAGGTAGCATTTCAGAACACGATGGTCGGTTTCGGCATCCTCGTTGGCCTCATTGTCCTGGTCAGCGGCCTACTGTTTGCGTTCGGACTGATTGGCGATCAGAAGATCCTGATCGGACTGGGACTGCTGCTGCTGGCGCTGAGCGCCATCTACGGCCTGCAGTTCGACTGGCCGTTCAAACGGCGCACCGACTGAGGCCAGTCCGCGCCGCCGCCGTCGCCGCGACAGCACCGCCAGTACCAGCACCGCGACGATCAAGCCGATCGCCAGCACGCTGAGGAGGTCGCTGCCCGAGCCGCTCTGCTGCGGCGGAGGCGGCGTATTGTCCAGATCGATCCGCTGGATCTGGTCGGAGCCGAGCAGGTAGAGCGAGGGCAGCGCCGAGCCGGCGATCGCCACCTGTTTGGGTGACGTCGATACGAATGGCTCGTCCGGGCCGCCGATCTCGCCCAGCGACGCGCCTTGCGGTGAGTACACCTCGACGCGCCGGTGGTCGGTGTCCGGGGCGTAGACGCGGCCCATGCCATCTACCGCGACGCCGAACGCCCGAAAGCCGATGGACCAGGCATCCGTGGCATCGAGCGCCGAGTTGAAGCGCTCGATGCGACCGTTCTCCCAGTCGGTCACCAACAGGCCGCCATCGGGCGCGAACGCGAGCATCATCGGCTGCGTAAAGCCGCCCAGGTCCGAGCCGCCGTGACCGATCTGCTTCAAATACTGGCCCGAGGGCGAGAACATCAGGATGCGATTGCGGCCGGTATCGGCGGCGTAGATGTTGCCGGCCGCGTCGACCGCCAGCCCGTTCAACCCATATGGGCCGAGCGGCTGGAGACTGAACACGGCCTGCACCTGGCCCGTGCTGTCGAGCCGAAAGATGCGCTGCATGCCGCGATCCACGACGTAGTAGCTGTCGCCCGCGACGGCCACGCCGGCTGGCTCGCCGAGCTGCGTACTTCCCAGTTGCGGTCCCCACTCGCTCAGCAGTTGGCCGGCCGGGTTGTAGCGCAGCACCGAATTGCGTTTCGCGTCCGAGACGAACAGGTTGCCAGTGGGCTCGACAGTCAGAAACGCCAGCTCGCCGCCCTGGGGCGCCCGCAGCAGCGTCGTGGCCGCGCGCCCCTTGACGCCCGGCAGCGCTGGCTGATCGGAACTGGCCCCTGGCAAAGGCACCTGCACGCCCATGATGCCCAACACGATGCCGATCAGCGCCAGCAAGGTAAGCAGCCCGACCAGCTGTCGCGTGCGCGCCATTTCCCGGAATCAGCCTCACCGCATAATAGCGTCTGGTTGACCGAGTCCCCGCACGCAATCGCTTCCGCTCCCGGTGCTCCGCGAGCCACGCTCAAGCACTGGCGCTCGTTTGGCGCAGCCGAGTGGCGCCACGTCAAGGACGGCGCTATCGGCCTGGTCCTTGGCAGCCTCCTGCCAGTTTGCCTGTTCTACGTGGCGTATCAGACGCTGGGCTTTTCGGCGGCGGTAGTCATCGTGCTGATCTGGTCAGCGCTCGTGTTCGCCTGGCACTACCGCCGGACGCGTGCCGCCGACGTCTTCAGCGCGACCACGTTCGGCTTCGCGTGTATCAAAGCTGTAGCGGGGCTCGCGTCGCAAAACACGTGGCTGTACCTGGCCTGGCCGTCGCTCGAGAACATGGTCTACGGCATCGCCTTCTTCGGCTCGGCGCTCCTCGGCAAACCCCTCCTGGGACTTTACGCCGAGCGCCTGTACCCGATTGACGCCGAGATCCGCGCGTCGCCAACCTTTCAGCGCGCGTTTCTGGTGGTGTCGGCGGTCTGGCTGTGCGGCCACACGCTGCGGGCCGTGCTGCGCCTGTGGCTGCTGAGTCTGCCGCTACCGCTGTCGGTGTACCTGGTGCTCGACACCGTGGCCGGCTGGCCGATCAACGCCTCGCTGGTGGCCTTTACGGCGTGGTATCCGCTCCGACAACTGCGCGCCGCGGGGTACATGCGCGTCGCGCCCGCGCAACTGTCGACGATGGACGCGGTCGAGCTCGCCGTCGAAGAAAGCGCGCCGACGACCGTTTGATGGATACGCTCGAGCGCGAGCTGAAGCTGGTGCCTGACGACGAGGCGTTGCTCGACACGCTGGCCAGCGTGGAGCGGCTCGGCCCGTTCGAGGCGCGCGGCCGACGCCGCGAGCTGCAGCGCAACAGCTTCTTCGACTCCACTGCTGGCGGCCTCGCGGCCGCGCGAGTAGGTTTCCGACGCCGGGTGGTCGCCCACGAGTCGCTGGCGACGTGGTCCATCAAAGGCGACGCCCAGCACGTGGGCGGCGTGGCCAGTCGATCCGAGATCGAGCTGCAGCTCGAGGCGGACACGCCGCCCGCGCTGGCCCTCGAGGCGCTGCGCGCCGCCGCCGCGTCAAGGGGCGCCGAGGCGCTCGCCGATGCCGTCTCGAGGGCCCTCACGACTGGCCAGCCGTCGACGCATCCCTTCCTCGAGACGGAGACCGACCGGCGCATTGTGGACCTGGAAGAGCCCACGCGCGGCTGGCAAATCGAGCTGGCCCTCGATCGCATGCGGGTGGTCGGCCACAACTACAGGGAAATCGAAATCGAAGCTGAGCTGAAGCAAGGCGCCGATGAGGCCCTGGCTGCGGTCCGCAGCGCGATCGAATCACTGGGCCAGGTGGTTCACGAATCAAAAGGCTCCAAACTCTCACGCGCCACCGCCCACCTGAGTCACTGCAAGTGCCCTTGAGGGTTGATTAGCGTGCTTTATTTCAGTACACCGGTGAGCCGGGTGGCGAGGGCTTCCAGCTCCCTGGCCAGGGCGAAACTGCGCCAGCTGGT
>JAFAOS010000441.1 GCA_019247515.1 Chloroflexota bacterium
TCAGTTCCAGTCGAGCATCGGCCCGATCGCCTGCTCGAAGGCCTGCAGCTCGGGTTCGAGCTGGTCGAGCGGCGCCTTGACCGCCGACAGGTCGCCCGCTTTCGCGCGTTCCTCGATCGTCCCGCACACGCCCGAGACGCGCTGCGCGCCAACGCTGGCGCTGGCGCCGCGCAGCCGATGCGCTTCACGGGCAAGCTCGTCCGCATGCTTCTCGGCAAGCGCCGTCCGCATGCCCTGGAGGTGGTTCTTCGACGACTGGAGGAAGACCTCCACCAGGTGCTGCAGCGGCTGGCTGCCCATCTGACCCATAAGCTCGCGCAGCTCGGCAACCACCTCCGTTGCGACCGGCCCGTCCGGTAGCGGCGGGGCCGCCGCGGGTGGCGCCGGTTTCGATTGACCCCGAAACATGAGGCCTTCGCCCGACACAGTCTGCAGGAATTGCGGATGCGCGGGGTCCAGCTCGAGCTTGGCGCGCAGCCGACTGGCGGTCACTCGCACCACGTTGCGCGCGGTCATGTCCTGGTGCCCCCAGACCTGCTGCAAAAGCGCGCGCGTGGTGACCAGTTCATTCGGATGCTCCATGAGCGTGTGCAGCAGCCGGAACTCTGTTGGACTGAGGTCCAGAACCTGTCCGTCGCGGGTGACTTCGTGGATCATCGGGTCCAGGACGACCGGCCCCAGCTCCAGGCGCCGGGGTAAGACGCGTTCGCGTGTTTCGCTGGGGCCGCGACGCAGGAGCGCTCGCACGCGCGCGATCAGCTCGCGATAGCCGAAGGGCTTGGCGAGGTAGTCGTCAGCGCCCAGCTCGAGACCGTGGACGCGGTCATCCTCGGCGCCCAGGGCGGTCAACATCAGGATCGGGATCTGGGGCCGCTTCTGCTTGAACTCGCGCAACAGATCTCGGCCGTCCGCCCGCGGGAGCTGCACGTCCAGGATCACCAGGAGCGGCGACTGGTGCTCGAACAGGTCTCGAGCGGTTTCGGCATCGAAGGCGGTGATCGGCTCGAAACCGGCGCGAACCAGCAGGAACGAGACCACGTCCACCTGAACGCGGTCGTCGTCCACCACGAGGATGCGCTGCATCGAGGTCGTGCCTGATTGTAACGGCATTGGGCGCGCAGAGCCGATGCCGTGCGCCTTTGTTATGCCGCGTGTTACGGACTTTTGCACGCGCCAGGCTCATTGTTTATTCATGTTCAAGTCACCAACAACCCACTCCCGAATCGCGGTCATCGGCACCAACTATGTCGGACTGGTGACAGCCGCATGCCTCGCCAGGTTGGGTCACACGGTCATCGGCGTAGACGTCGACGCACTCAAGGTTGGGCGACTGCAACGCGGGCAGCTGCCGATTTTCGAGCCAGACCTGGAGGACATCGTCCGCGAACAGCTAGCCGCCGGCCGACTGCGCTTCACGCTGGACTATGCCGAAGCGCTCTCAGGCGCCGAGGTCGCCTTCGTATGCGTTGGTACTCCAGCGGGCGTCGACGGCGAGCCCGATATGCGCCAGGTCCAGTCTGCCACGGCCAGCCTGGCCAAGTTGACTCCGGCCGGTGCGTACCTGGTGGTCGTGAACAAGAGCACGATGCCGGTTGGAACCGGTCAATGGATGCAAATGACGTTGAACGCCCACGCGCGACGAACTGGCGCTCGATTCTCGGTCGTCAGCAATCCCGAGTTTCTGCGCGAGGGGTCGGCGGTCTCAGACTTCCTGCACCCGGACCGCATCGTGGTCGGCGGCGAGGATTCAGCCGCCGTGGAGCAAGTGGCCACGCTGTATGCCGGGCTGCAGTCCACACCAATCGTCCGCACCGACACGCGTACTGCCGAAATGATCAAGTACGCCAGCAACGCGTTTCTGGCGACGAAGATCAGCTTCATCAATGAAATGGCGACCATTTGCGAGCGCGTCGGCGCCGACGTCAAGGACGTCGCGCAGGGCATGGGCCTCGACCAGCGCATCGGGCCGCGCTTCCTGTCGGCCGGCGTGGGCTACGGCGGCTCGTGCTTTCCGAAGGACGTGATGGCACTGGAGCGACTGGCGACCGGCGCCGGTGTGGAGCCTCGCGTGCTCCGCGCGGTCATGGACACCAATCAATACATGCGCCAGGCGGTTGTCGACAACCTCCGCACCGAGATGCAGTGGTTCCACGGCCTGCGCGTTGGCATTCTCGGGCTGGCCTTCAAGGCCGACACGGACGACGTGCGCGAGTCACCCGCTCTGGATATCGCGCGGACGCTGCTGGACGAGGGCGCCCACGTGCGCGCGTATGATCCCGCCGCCATGGGCAATGCCGCGAGGCTGCTGCCCGAGCTGGAGCTGTGCGCGGATGCGTATGCCGCCGTGGAAGATGCGGACGTGGTGCTCGTTTTGACCGAGTGGCCCGAATTCAAGGCACTGGACTACGCGCGAGTGCACAACAGCATGCGCCAGGCCGTCCTGGTCGATGGTCGGAATCTCCTGGACTCTGGCGCCCTGCAAGCACTCGGATTCCGCTACCGCGGCATCGGCCGCGGACGGGGACCAGAGACTCAGGCTGAGACGCAGCTCGTGCCGTCACGCGCGTTGATCGCCGCCTGAGCCTTCACCGGTCCTGATCGAGAAAGGCACACCCATGGCGATAGCACGCATTTTTTCGGGGCCAGTCCAGCCGTATACGGTTGGATTGGCCTCAGGCTGGCAACGCTGGCAGTACCGCGCACTCGTGGTCGGCTGGGTGATTGCGCAAGCGTCATTCTGGTCGTGGTGGTTGCACGAGGACCACGTCGTGACGCTCGTCGGCATGCTGATCAACAGCTTGCTGCTGCTATGGACGACCTTTCTGCCGGCCTGGTATCTGTTCTTCCTCGGCCGCGCGCGGCGGCCCAACCCGGCCGTGCCGGTGCCCGACGGCCGCGTTGCCATGGTGGTCACCAAGGCGCCGTCCGAACCCTGGCCGGTCGTCCGCAAGACGCTTGAAGCGATGCTCGCGCAGGACTTCCCACGCCCGTACGACGTCTGGCTGGCCGATGAGGATCCGAGCCCGGTCACGCTTGCCTGGTGCGCCGAACACGCAGTCCAGGTGTCCAGCCGCAACGGCGTGGCCGCCTACAACAACGACACCTGGCCGCGCCGCAAGAAGTGCAAAGAGGGCAACCTCGCGTACTTCTACGAAGTCATGGGCGGCTACGAACGCTACGAGTTCGTCTCGCAGCTGGACGCCGACCACGTTCCGGAGCCGACCTACCTGGCGGAGATGATTCGCCCGTTTGCCGACCCAAGCGTCGGCTACGTGGCGGCGCCCAGCGTCTGCGATGCCAATGTCGCAGATTCGTGGGCCGCGCGCGGACGTCTGTACTCGGAGGCGGCCTGGCACGGCTCGGTCCAGGCCGGCTTCAACGCGGATTTTGCACCGCAGTGCATTGGCAGCCACTACGCCGTGCGGACGAGCGCGCTGCAGGCGAGTGGCGGTCTCGGCCCGGAGCTGGCGGAGGACTTCAGCACGACGCTGCTGATGAATTCGAACGGCTGGCGCGGCGCTTTCGCACTTGACGCCGCCGCACATGGCGACGGTCCGGCGTGTGTCGCCGACTGCATCACGCAGGAGTTTCAATGGAGCCGCAGCGTCGTCAATATCTTTCTGTCCCTGTGGGCTAACCGCCGCGACCGGCTGCCGCTCAACGTGAAGATCCAGCTCGGCTTCGCCCAGGCCTGGTACTTCCTGTTCACGCTGCACATGCTGCTGGTCTACGCCATGCCCATCGTCGCGCTGGTGACGGGCACGCCCTGGGTCGACGTCGACCTGCCCATGTTCCTGCTGCGGGCCACGATTCCATCGCTGGTGGCCTTGCTGGCCCTCATCTGGACCAGGCGGCAGGGCTGGCTCCGACCGGCAACGGCGCCTGTCCTCAGCTGGGAGGCCATCCTGTTCGAGTACGTCCGCTGGCCGTGGATGGTGCTTGGCATCGCCCACGCGCTGATCGGGCACGTGACGGGCAAGGTCTTTTCCTTCCGAGTGACGCCCAAGGGCGCCAACGGACCGCGCACGCTGCCCGTCAGCATCCTCCTGCCGTACGTGGCGATCGTGGTCGTCGAGGCGGGCACCGCCATCCTGGTCGAACACCCGGGCGCCGCCATCGGGTACACGTACCTCGCGCTGGTTGCGGCGCTCAGCTATGTCGTGGTGATCGCGGCGATGATCCATCTGCAGTTCCGTGAGAACCAGCGGGTGTTTTCGCTGCCGCGCCTGGCGCAGCTCGGCGCCGCCTTGAGGGTCAGTCCGCTGCCGACGTTCAGCTCAATGCTGGTTGGCGCGGCGCTCGTACTGCGCGGCGGAGCCGTCGCGGCTGCCTTCGTGCCCGGCGCAGCTCCCGCCGGCGCCCCGAACTACAACGGACCTGCCACGGACGTGTTGCGTCAGCTCGCGACCGCCCCTCAACCACCCGCTACGGTGACCATGCCGATGGACGCTCAGCCGGTGTCGGTCGCAAGCCAGCCGGCCCTGCCGACCGATCACCTGGCGATCGGCGCGTTCGATCCGCACCTCACTCTGACCGATCAGCCCCTGGACGTCGAGCACTGGTACGTTCCGCAAGACGACCCGTCGCTGTTGGCGGGCGCCATCGCGCACGTCCAGGGCCAGCGCACGCTCCTGGCGACGATCGAGCCGTGGCCGTCGGCCGGCCAGCCGGCCAATGCCGATGTCCTCGGCGAGGTCGTCTCGGGCGACTCCGACGCGGAGTTGCAGGAGTTAGCCGATATTGCCGCGGCAGATCGACCGCAGGTGATCCTTGTCCGCTGGGGGCATGAGATGGACCTGGCAAACCAGTATCCGTGGGGCGCCCAGGACCCAGAGCTGTACAAGGCCGCGTTTCGCCACGTCGTCTCGGTCTTCCGTGCGGAAGGCGCCGACAACGTGCGATTCGTGTGGTCGCCCGCGGGCAACGCCAATGCCATGGACTATTACCCCGGCGACGACGTGGTCGACTACGTTGGCGTGACGGTGCTCGGAGACGCGAGTTGGGATGGTGACTTTGGTCTGCCGCCCCAGTCATTCGACGACATCTTCGGACAGCGTTACCGGCTGGTGGCTCCGCTTGGCAAACCCATCATCATTGCCGAGATGGGCGTCAGCGGTACCGTCGAGCGCCAGACAACCTGGCTGTCAGCGGCTCGCCAGTCAATGGCCGCGTATCCGCTGCTCGAGGCGGCGGTGTACTTCGACGATCGAAACTCCGCGGTCAATCATCAGCAGCCGGTGCAGCCAGACTGGACGCTGTCGGGCACGTCACTCGCGGCATTCATGGATCTGGGTTCGGTCAGTCGGGATGCGGTGTCATCCTGACTGGCTGAGGCCATTCAACCAGGCCTGCAGCGCCGGCCCGCTCGAGTCCAGGTTCCAGGGTTGTTCCTTGTTCACGTCGAACCACACCAGCGCCCGCACCCGCGGGAATTGCGGCAGCTCGGAGCCCAGCGCCTGGCTGATCCAGGCGGCTTTTGAACCGCCAGTCTCCGTCGAGCCGACTTCAGGCAGGATCAGTGGTTTGTCCGAGACCGACGTGACGGCGGCGTACGGAGCGGCGAGCGCCTGGCCGAACGTCTGCCAGCGCGGGCGGCCCCAGTCCAGATTGGGGCCGGTGTTGAAGATGTCCAGGCCGAGCCAATCCACCGCGTCGTCGCCGGGATACAGCGATTGATAGGTGGCGACGTAGCTTGCGGGTGTGGCATCCCCCATCGTGTTCGGGTTCCACACCCACTGAACGTTGTCGGCGTGGAAGCGTGCAAACGTGGCGCGGACGTAGTCCCAGGCAGCGACATAGTCGCTGGCGGTATTGTCGTTGTTGCCGACGGCCCACGGGTACACAGGTTGATTGTTCATCTCGTGGGCGAAGCGCAGCAGCACCGGGCCGCCATACGCCGCCAGCCCGCGCGCCCAGCTCTCGATGTACGCATCGGACCGACCCGACAGGACCGACGCTCGTAAGGACCAGTTTGGATCGGGCGGGGATTGCGGCACGCCCGTCCATGGCTCCCAGGTGATCAGCGGGATCGAGCCGCGCGCCGCGACGGCCTCGAGATCGGACACGTCGAAGGCGCTTTTCCAACCACCCCACTGCGCATACCAGTGGACGATCGACAGCTGGCGACCGGTACGCTGTTCGTAGCTGTCCAGCTTCGAGAAGTCTTGCGGCAAGCTGGGCTCATAAATCCCCAGCGCGACGCCGGACTGGGAAGGGGTCATGCCTCGAGCATCACTGGTCGGCACGGCAAGCATTGTCAGGAGCAACACCGCAACGGGGACGGTTGAGTTCCGGTTGAGGAAGCGCACTGCGGGCCACGCTACCACGCGGCCGGGCAGTCACGCGACCGTCAGGAAGTGGGTGGGTGGGCGACTGACTCGAGGGCAACCCGCACCGCGTCGGCCGCGCTTTCCAGGCTTTCGACCAGGCCATCCAGTCCGTCGACCGATCCCTGCCGCGCCTGCTCCTCCAGTTGACCGCACAGGTCGACGAGGGTGGCGGCGCCCACGGTGCCAGCGCTGCCCTTGAACTTGTGCGCCACGAACGCCACCTGCCGCGCGTCGCCGGCTGCCAGTGCGGCGCGCAGGTCGGT
>JAFAOS010000160.1 GCA_019247515.1 Chloroflexota bacterium
TGAAATTGGGGTCCTGTTGAAACGCGGCGACCTGCGATGGTGCGCCGATCTGTCCCAGGGCGTCGATATCACCCGCCTTGAGCGCGTTGTTCATCGCGTTGCCGTCAGAAAAGAAGCGGAACTCGATGTCCGTCAGTCTGGCTTGCGTCCCCGAGTAGTCGTTGTTGCGCGTCAACGCCAGGCTCGCGCCGTGGTTCCAGTTGGCGTACTTGAAGGGTCCAGTGCCGATCGGGTTCGTCTTGTTGTTGGCGGCGGAGTTGGGCGAAACAATGCACGCGGAACCGGCCGCCATGTGGAACAGCCAGTTGTCGCTGTACTGGTTGAGCGTCACTTTGACCGTGGAATCGTCGATTGCGTCGACTGACTTGACTGGGGCCCAGTAGTCGCGATGCGGATTGACCGGGTTGGTGTTGGCGTCCGCCGCCCGGTCCCACGAAAACTTGACGTCCTGGGCGGTAAACGGCGTGCCGTCGTGCCACTTGACCCCGCTGGCCAGGTGGAACGTGAACGCGGTGCCGTCGGGCGTGATGTCCCACGAGGTTGCGAGTGACGGGATGATCTTGCCGGATGCGTCGAGGCGCACCACACCCTGATACAGATTGTCGAGCAGGATCGTCGCGATGGAGGCGGTTGCGTCGGCGGTGGGGTCCAGCGACGTTGGCTCCTGGGTGAAACCGATGACGGCTTTCGGTTTGCTGGACGCCCCCGCGTTCGCGGGCGTGGTCGGCGCGGGCGCCGCTGCGGTCGTGGCGGGCGCGACAGCTGGCGCGGCGCCGCTGGTTGGTGGTGAGGTGGGTGCAACCGCCGTCGTCGGAGCACACGCGGCCGCGAGCGCCGAGGCCATCGGCAGCCCGAGGGCAAGCACGGCCACTCGACGTACGAATACTCGGCGGGCGATCTGCACGTCGTTATCCTACCCGCCGGTTGATGCGCCCACTCGTATTTGGCCTGCTGCTGGTGCTGGTTGGCGCTCTCGCGCTGTGGCGCCCCGCGCGCGTGGCGGTCGCGACGCTTTTGCTGCTGCCCGCCCTGTTCCCATCGGCGCCCATCGACCCGTTGTTCAGGCTGACGCCCGAACCCGTCGAGACCCAGCAGACGTTCGAGTATTCGGGCGGAACGGTCGACACGCGGTTCTACGCGCCAGTTGGTGGTGGGCAGCACCCGGCGGTCGTGCTGCTGCTGGGCGCGGGCGACCTCACGCGCAGCGACCTGGCGGTCCAGTTCGCCGACGCGCTGGCCAGATTGGGGGTCGTGGTCGCCGTGCCGGAGTCGTCGGGCATGCTGGCCGAGCATCTCAACTTTGACGAGGTCGACGCGATTCGCCAGAGCATCGACGCGGTTCGAGCCCGCTCGGACGTCGACCCCTCGCGGGTTGGCATTGTCGGTCTGTCGGCCTCCGGCGGGCTCGCGATCGTCGCCGCCGCGCAACCGGACCTGCGCGACTCGGTGCGGTTTGTGAACAGTTTTGGCAGTTACGACGACGCCATGACGCTGCTGGTGGATGTAGCCAGCCACTCCATCGATGTCGAGGGTTCCGTGCGCGACTGGCAGCCGGAGCAGCGCACCGTCGACGTGGTCGCCAACGCCCTGGTCGACACGGGGGTCGACGATGCCACCCGATCAGAGCTGCTCGGCGGTCCCTCGCGACAGCGCGCCACGGAGATCACCCGGAATTTTTCGCCAGAGGTGGTGAGTCGCTTCGCGCGCATCTCGCCCTCGAGCTATCTGACCCAGCTACACGCGCGCCTGTACCTGATGCACGACGTCGACGACCCGTTCATCCCGTTCACCGAAAGCCGCAACCTGGTGGCCAGCGCCCCGCCAGGCGTGGTGGCGCGCTATACGGAGTTTTCGATTTTCGAACACGTCATCCCCGAGCGCCCTACGACGTGGCAGACGTTCGTGCCAGACGTCTGGAAGTTGTTCTGGCACACGCACGCGCTACTTTCTGAGCTGCTCTAGAAAAAGAAGCTTGCTCTGAACAAGTTTTTTAGTTGTCGCAAGCCTGCGGGTTCTCTCAACTGCCCAGTCAGAATGGAAGGGACCGGCGCACACCGTACCGTAGGTTGCGCGGGTGGCGAAGCGCAACCCGCGTAGAGCTACATGTGTGGAGGTCGGTCCCATGAGCATTCTGCACCAGCGCTACATCGGCTTGGATGTGCATCGCGCCAGTATCGACGTGGCGATCGCCGAAGCTGATCACGCCCCGAGCCACTATACGAAGCTGGTCCGACCGGCTACGTGGTGCAGCGGCAGTTGAGTGCGCTGGGCATCGACTGCCTGGTGGTCGCCCCGTCGCTGGACCAGGAACACGAAGCGCCGAGGTCACCGCCGCTGCGGTTGCACGCGCGCTATCGACACCTGTGCGGACGCATCGGGCCGCCCAAGGCCATCATGGCGGTGGCGCGTGAATTAGCTGGGTTCGTGTGGGCGGTCGGCCACACGCTCCAGGCGAGTTCCGCCACGACATGACCTCCACGGTGGCGACGCAGGTCGGGGTCGGGACAGACAGAGTTACCGAGAATCCCCGGGCAGCCCTTGTGGTTCCGACCCACGTTCCCCAGTCCGAGGCCAGCTCGGTGGACGGCTCACTGTCATGCGGCACCAGCTCTGCTGACCCGCGCATATCAGGGTGCTCACCGTCGCCATCGCCTGACCCCCGCCGCGACCTGCGTCGCCACCGTCTCACTCACCTTGACAAACCCTTCCATATCAGGGCTAGTCGCCCTGGACCCGCGCATCCTGACGGCCCGTTGCTCGGTGGCCGACAGCCTCCAGATCGTTCTACACTGCGCTCCCTCTCCCCTTGGGAGAGGGTTGGGGTGAGGGGTGCGTACGAACGCTGGTCAGTAGCCCTCACCCGCGCTTCGCGCGACCTCTCCCAGAGGGAGAGGTGGTGGATACTGCGCGAAGCGGATAATTGGCGGCCACCGAGCAACGGGCCTTCACGATGCGCGGGTCCAGGGCGAGTTTCTATCAACCCTGGGGAGCAAGCCCGCAGGCTTGCGACAACTAAAATACTTGTGCAGCGAAGGCCGAATTCAGGCTTGCGACAACTAAAGAACTTCTTACGAGCAGTTCAGATCGAGTGGTTGAGAGAAGATAAACTCTTAGCCAGATGGCCATCCGGACTGTGGCCGCCGTGATTCTTGCTGGCGGCCAGGGGGAGCGCTTGAGTGTGCTGTCCGCGCAACGCGCGAAACCGGCGGTCCCGTTTGCTGGCAAGTACCGCATCATCGACTTCACTTTGTCGAACTGCGTCAACTCGG
>JAFAOS010000301.1 GCA_019247515.1 Chloroflexota bacterium
GATGTTGCGCCAGAAGTTGGGTCCGGAGGCCTGCCCGGGAAACAGGACCTCGGCGTCGATACCGTCCTGGTCCTGCTCCTCGAGTCGCTGCTGGCCGGTGCCGGTACCGGGCGTCGTCTCGTAGTTCTGGCCGAACGGCTTCCAGACCTCGCGCCCCTTGCCGCCGTACAGGTCGAACGGCACCTGGCGCAACGGCTGGCCTTCGATGAGCCAGGCGTCGCTGCCGTCGGGCAGGCGGACAACGCGCGGGGCCTGGTCGCGGTAGTGGGCGGGGAGGCGGTCGCGCCACCACCTGGCGTCGATCTCGAGATGCGAGTCCGCGGAGATCAACTCATACTTCATGGATAGTTTTACCTCCTTGATCTACCCCCACAATTCTCGAGTGGCAAGCCGCGCGCCTTCCACCCCCGCCTTCAGCTTGGCCCAACAGATCAGCGGGTCGCCGACGCGGCTGCCCAGGCCGCAGTCTGAGCCGGCGATCACGTTTTCGCGCCCCACCACGTTGGCGTAACGCGCCAGCCGTTGCGCAATCAGCCGCGGATGCTCGACGTGGTCGGTGCAGTGCGCCATCACGCCGGGAATGAGCACTTTACCGTCCGGCAACTTGACGTCTCTCCAGACCTCCCACTCCCATTCGTGGCGTGGATTGGCCGCCTCGATCGAGTACGCGCCAGCGTTGATGCTGAGCACGATGTCGACGAACTCGCTGAGCGGCAGGTCGTTGGTGTGCGGGCCTTTGCCGCTGCCCCAGCACATGTGCAACACAATGCGGTCCTCGGGCAAGCCGCGCAAGGCATGGTTGAGCACCTCGGTGCGCAACGTGGCGCGTTTCCGATATTCAGCCAGGTCCACGTGTGGATCGACCTGCCAGCCATCGGCGAGGTCCGGATCGTCCACCTGCAGCACGAACCCGGATTCGACGATCGCCCGATATTCCTCGTGCATGGCGTCGCCGATTGCGTACAGGAATGCTTCTTCGCTGGGGTAATACGTATTGCGCAGCCAGTGCTCGATGGAGCCCGGCGCCACGGCGGGCAGATACGCTTGCTCGACCTGCTGGCCCTGGATCGCCGCGCGCAAGTTGGCGATATCCGTCCGGACCAGAGACTGACCGGTGTACGTGAGCGGCGCGACGCACTGGTGGATGTGGCGGTTGCCGCCGAGCCGCCTGCTTTCGTGATACTCCGGAAAGTCGAGACGGTCGCGGCCGGTGATGGGCGAGTAATAGATCTCGGGGGTCGGCTCGAGACCACCCAGGCGGGTGGTGACGTAGTCGCTGAAGGTGGTTTTGCTCTGTTCGCCATCGTTGATGCTGTCGATACCAATCTCGACCTGGCGGCGCACCACCTCGGCCACCGCCGCAGGTAACCGCCGCGCCAGCTCATCCGAGTTGTAGTCCCCGCCGCTGCCGCGGGCGCGCACCAGGGTGCGGAGATCGTCCGGTCGCGGCAACGTTCCCTGGTGGGTGACGCGGATTCGGCCATCGCTCCTGATCATTGTGATCATCGTATAATCCTCGCCGTGGCCAGCCGTCGACAGTTCGTGGGGATTTTGACAGGCGCGAGCGTCGCGGGTTTGATCGCGGCGTGTACACCCAGCACACCGGCCCCGCCAACCGCGGGCACGAACGCCCAGCCAGTGGCAACCTCAGCGTCGGGCGGAGCGACACCCGCCGCCGCGGCCGGGGGGACGCCAGCCGCCAGGAACAGCGCGCTGCCGAGCTACATCCCGCTCAGCGGCGGACCCAAGCCCGACTATCACAGCCCCGATTCACGCGTCAGCGACGGCTTCGACAATTACCCGAAGCCCTACCAGTCGTGGACGAAGGCGCCACCGGGTACGGGCAGCAACGTCAACGTCTACGCGATCGCCTATTACCCGCCGCCAACACCCTACGATCAAAATCCGACCTGGCATGAGGTGAACAAACAGCTCAACGCCAACGTGCAGATGACGATCTTCGCGGGCTCTGATAATGCCGTCAAATTCCCGACGATCATGGCCAGCAGCGACTTGCCTGACATCATGCACATCTTCCTCGGGATTACCAACGCTCCTCCAGGTGTGACCGAGTTCATCAAAGCCCAGTGTCAGGACCTGACACCCTATCTCGGCGGTGACGCGATCAAGGACTACCCCAATCTGGCGGCGATTCCCACGTACGCGTGGCAGAACTCGCTCTCGGTCATCGACGGCAAGCTCTACCAGTGGCCGATCCACCGCTACCTACCGGGCGCGGCGCCCAATGGCGGCTACTTCTTCAAGAACGACGAGGTCTACGACGCCAGCATCGGCCAGGATTACGTGCCCAAAGACGCCGACGACCTGAAGCGGATATTCAAGCAGCTGAATTCACCCCAGACCGGTGTGTGGGCGATCGGCAACGTGGCCTCCATCAACTACGGGCTGCCGGGCTACCTGGAGATGTTTGGCGCGCCGCTGGTGTGGAGCCTGGACACCGGCTCGGGCAAGCTCACCCGCTCGTTCGAGACGGAGGAGTACAAGGCGGCCGTCGGCTTTTTGCGCGACATCTGGGCGGCGGGCTACATCTGGGCGGACGCGCCGGGGTCCACCGACTCGCGCAGCAACCTGGTGGCCGGCAAGTTCATCATGTCGGTCGAGGGCTTCGGGAATTCCTGGAACGACTTCTGGCGGCGGGGTTTGACTCTGGTCAACCCGCCCAAGCACTTCAAGCCGCTCGATCCGTTCCGCGCCACCGCCGGCGATAAGCCGGTCAGCTATCTCACGCCCGGCGGCTACTCGTCTTCCAATGTGATGAAGAAGGCCGCGCCGGACCGCGTGAAGGAGCTGCTGCGCATCATGGACTGGCTGGCAGCGCCGTTCGGCAGCAGCGAAGACATGCTGCTGCACTACGGCATCGAGAATCAGGATTACAACCTGGACCCCAAAGGCAATCCGATCCCGACACAGAGCGGGCTGATGAACGCCGGCTACGTGCCATGGCAATACCTGTCGCAACGTCCGTACGCGCAATACCAGCCGGACCTGCCCGATTACGCCAGGATCAGCTTCGACGTGGAGCAGAAGCTGGTCAACGTCGGCATTCTGGACCCGACGCTCCAGTATTACTCCAAGACGCAGTATTCCGTGCAGGGCATCCAGGCGCAGCAGACGTTCTCAGACGGCATCAACGACATCATTCTCGGCCGGCGGCCGATGACGGATTTCGACGGCCTGGTGCAAACGTGGAAGTCCAGCGCGGGGGATCAGATCCGCGGCGAGTACATGCAAAGCATCGCCGCGGGGGCGTAACACCACTTTCCCCAGAGGGGACCCCAACGGAAGTTTCCCCAGAGGGGACCCAACGGAAGTTTCCCCAGAGGGAACCCAACGGGAGTTTCCCCAGAGGGGAGCCAACGGGAGTTTCCCCTGAGGGGACCCAACGGGAGTTTCCCCAGAGGGAACCCAACGGGAGTTTCCTCAGAGGGGAGCCAACGGGAGTTCCCCCAGAGGGGAGCCAACGGGAGTTTCCTCAGAGGGGAGCCAACGGGAGTTCCCTCAGAGGGGAGCCAACGGAAGTTCCCCAGAGGGAACCCACCTGGAGTTTCACCAGAGGGTTCCATTGGGAGTTTCGCCAGAGGGGGACCCAACGGGAGTTTCCCGAGGGGGGACCCAACGGGAGTTTCCCAGAAGGACCCATTGGGAGTTTCCCCCAGAGGGGACGCCACTGGAATTTCCCGGAGAGGACCCATGGGAGTTCGCCGAATGCATTCCACGGGGTCCCAACCGTCAGCGGTTATGAACCACTTCCCTCTTCGCCCGCTACGGAACCGCCTCTCCCTCTGGGAGAGGCCGCGCGCAGCGCGGGTGAGGGATACCTATCACGCCCGTAGATAGCCCTCACCCTTGATAAAGCCTCTCCCAGGGGGAGAGGGAGCGTTAGCTGGGTCCCACACGTGGCAACGCATACGGTGGCCGGATCACTTTGACGGGATCGTAACTCCCTGCCAGCACGGGGGTGGGATCCACGCCCATGTGATCTTGCAGGACCGCGGCGTAGACATTCCGAAAGTCTGTTGAGAACTTCAGGTCGCCGTTGTCGTCCAGGTCCTCCAGGCGGGGATACGTGCTGTACAGGCCTGGCACCACTCGCGTGCCAATGACGAACATCGGCTCAGCGGTGCCATGGTCCGTCCCGTTGGAGCCATTCTGTGCCACGCGGCGCCCGAACTCGGAGAACGTCATCATGACCACGTTGTCCTGTTTGTTCATGGCCGCCAGGTCTTGCTGGAACGCGGCGAGCGCCTCTCCCAGTTGGCCGAGCAGATTCGCCTGTTGATTGAACTGCACGGCGTGCGTATCGAAGCCACCGAGCTGGACGGAGAAGACGCGCGTCCCCAGGTCGCCGGCGATGATCTGGGCCACCATCTGGAGCTGCGCGGCGAGCGGATTACCCGTTGGATATTGCACGGGCGAGTGGTAGCCGCCGGCCGCCTGCGCCAGCTGATCGGCGCCGTCGAGAGCCTTCAGCGCGGTCTGCCGCATGAGCGCCTCGTGCGCCGGCCAGTTGCCTGCCTGCTGATAGATGTTGCGCAGCGTCTGAATCTGAATCTGGCGGCTGTTGCGATCGCCGCTTTCGGTTTGCAGTGAAAAACCACCAATACTGGCGACCGCGGGAACCAGGGTATGCTCCGCGTAGAACATCGAATTGAGCTGATCGCCGGCGCTGACGGCCGGCAGAGGCTGCGTCTGTCCGCATTGACACGCGTCCATGTAGCGGCCCAGCCAACCGGTGCGTTCGATGATGTCCGGTCGCGCGGTATGCCAGATGTCCATGCTGCGAAAATGAGAGCGATTTGGATTCGGGTACCCGACACCCTGGACCGCGGCTACCAGGCCCTCGTCGTAGAGTGACTTGAGTCCCGTCAGCCTGGGGTGCAGCCCCACCGAGTCCGTCAGCGCCAGCACGTCGGTAGTGGGAATCGCCAGCGAGGATCGGAACTGGTAATAGCCCGGGTCGCCGAACGGAATCAACGTGTTCAGCCCGTCGTTGCCGCCGGTCAGCTGGACCGCGACGAGGATGTTGTTGGCCTTCGTCGGATCGGGCGGCGCGGCGTCCTGGGCGAGCTGCCCGTTGAGCGCCATGGCCGTGCGCGTAATGAAGGACGGCGCCGTCAGACCAGCAGCAACCAGCACGGCGCCGCGGTTGAGGAACTGTCTGCGCGTGAATGCCATCTCGATGTCCTCCGTCGCGCTACGCGAGCTGGTGGTTGGGCAGCGTCATCACCAGGTGCAGCATGCCCCGCACGTTCTGTTCGTTGAGCGGATCGCCCCCGTTGAGCAGGGCGATCAGCGACTGACGGGCTTCCGGCGTCACAGCGCCGTCGACGAGCAGGTTGAGGTAATAGTCGACGACGTCCGGCGCGGCTTGCAGGCCGTGGCTCTGGAGCTGCGAAGCGACGTCGACGAAGTATGGCTGGTCCGCGCCACGCAGCGTCGCCAGGCGGTCACCGAAATTGAAGCGCTCGAGCAACGTGGTGGCACTGATCCAGTTGTCGCCGCCCTTCCAGCCGCTGACATCCGGCGGATTCAGCAGGTCCTGACCCATGCGCCGCGTGGCCTGCGGGAGATCGGGGCCGATGTTCTGGACATTCAGCGCTTTCAGCGCCCCGATCACCAGGTCCACAGGCTGCTTCACGTTGCCCCGGAAGGCGGCGTCTGACAGGAACTCCGGGCCGGTGAAGATGTCACGCATGACGGCTTTGATGTCGAAGCCGCTGTTGGTGTACGTCCCTGCCAGGCGATCGATCGTGGACGAATCCGGAGCGTCGTAGACGAAGAAACGGAACAGTTTGGTGGTCAAAAAGCGGGCGGTGGCGGGATGGCGGACCAGCGTGGCCAGAATGTCGTCGGCATTCCAGTTCTGGGTGACACCCATGAAAGTCTTGTCGGCGTCGTCGTGCTGGGCTGGATTGAACGTGAATTCGCCCTGGCGGTTGGCGGTGTAGCCCGTGAATGCCCGCGCGGCTTCTTTGACGTCGGTATCGGTGTAATTGCCGATGCCGACGGTGAACAACTCCATGACTTCCCGCGCGTAGTTTTCGTTGGGGCTGCCCTTGCGGTTCTGGTTGTTGTCCAGCCAGATGAGCATGGCTGGATCGCGCGTTACCAGTTGCAGCAGCGTCTCGAAGTTCCCGAGGGCGTTTTCGCGGAAGAGCTGGATCTGGTTGAGCATGGTGCCGGCGCCGCGGACTTTACTGGTGGCGGTGGCGAAGTGGGTGTGCCAGAACAGGACCATCTTTTCCTGGAGTGGGCGCTGCGTGTACAGCATGCGCGTCATCCAGCTGAGACGGGCCAGCTCCGCGTTGCGCTGGTCGACGGGTATCGCGGCGACCTGCTGCTCGACGGCCGAATCGTCGACCTGGTCATAGTTGAGCAAGCGCTCAAGCGCTTGTGCGTAGCCCAGGCTTGCGTACAGGTTGAGCTCGGCTTCGGTGGAGCCGAAGCCGGCACGACGGAGAAGATGGGCGACGCGCAAACGTTCCGTTTCGAACGCCATGACTCCCTCCCGCGCCTACGCTACCGCACCCACGGACAGCACGCCATTAAAGGTGTGTGAGGGTTGGCGCGCCCCGCGTACCATGGGCAGCGCTGTGAACCTCACCGAGGATCAACTCGCCATCAAGGCGATGGTCGCCAACTTCGCCAAACGTGAGCTCGCCGACGCGGCGTTCAAGCCGGAAACCGACGAGCAGTACACCGCGCGCCTGAAAAGACTCGCGCGACAGGGACTTCTGGGCATGACCGCGCCGGTCGAGCACGGCGGTGGTGGACTGTCGTACTTCGATGCGTTGCTGGCGGTCGAAGAGATGGCCAGGTGGGACCCGCGCAGCGCGCACGAGATGCACACCAACGGGACGGGCACCGCCAGTCACCTGTGGGTACTCGGCACGTCGGAGCAGCAGGAGCGCTGGCTGCGACCGATCTGCGAAGGACGAATGCGCTGCGCGATTGCCATGACCGAGCCAGAAGCCGGCTCCGCTGCCACGGAGATGACCACCACCGCCACCCTGGCCGAGGACGGCGACAGCTATTGCCTGAACGGCGGCAAGATCTTCATCAGCGGCGGCAAGCACGCCGACATCTTTGTCACTTACGCGCGTTTCGGATCGCCGCCATTTGCCGACGGTGGTCGAAGCATCGGCGCGCTGATCGTGGAAAGGGACACGCCGGGATTTTCGATCCTACGCAACGACCACAACATGGCCGACGAGGACCAGGCCCAGCTGCTCTTCGACAACTGCGTGGTGCCGAAATTCAACGTGCTGGTGGACGGCAACGCCTTTGGACGGCTCATTCGCATCTACAACCGCAATCGGCTCTCGGGCGTCGCCCAGGCGCTGGGCATGGCAGCGGCCTCCTACGAAGATGCGCTACGCCACATGCAGACGCGCCGCCAGTTCGGCCGAGAGCTGGCCGACTTCCAGGGCCTGCAGTGGATGCTCGCGGACATGGCAATTCAGCTGAACGCGTGTCGCGCGACGCTGTATCAGGCGTGCCAGACGGGGCCGGATGGCGAGCTGGACCCGCTGCAGGTGTCGATGGCCAAGGTGTTCGTGGCCGAGACGTGCGTGCGGGTGTGCGACATGGCGATCCAGCTGTTCGGCGGTTACGGCTACATGGCCGAGTCGCCCGTGAACCAGCGCTACCGCCGCGTGCGCGGGACGGCGATCTACGGCGGCACGATGCAGATCCACCGCAACATGGTCGCCGCGCGTGTCCTCGGCCGGCGCAACGACCAGCGCCGCCGCTAGTCCAGAAGACACCCCTCGCGGGTGGAACCCGGTCAGTGCACCGGCGGCGAGGTGGGCGGGGGTGGTCCGCCGGGTTCGGTGAGGGTCCGCAGCCGCAAGGTGTACAGGTCGTCGCGCTGAATGGTGTCCGCGCGGCGGGCTATTTCCTGCCAGTCCTCTTCGACGCGGAAGTAGCGCCCCGACAAGCGGTCGGCGTGGCCCGAGGCGAGGAACACGCTCAGGTCGGCGACGCGCGAGACCGGTGTTCCGAGCGACGGATCGGCGCGCACCGCCCGAAGTCTGGCCCCAAAAGCTGGCACGTACTTCTGGGCGTCCGGTCGATTCATGGCCGCGTCGGCGAAGGCCGTATCCACGTTGCCAGGGTGGACCGACCAGGCGCGGATACCGGCCTCGGCGCCCTCGGCCGCCAGGATCTCGACGAATCGTAACTGCGCGGTTTTGGCCACCTGATAGGCCGAGATGTTCGGATTGCCGCGCTCGGCCGCGCGACTCGAAATGACGATGATGCGGCCCCCGCCTCGCGCGACCATGCCCGGATACACCGCCCGGGTACACAGGAATGCACCGTGGACGTGAATCTCCTGGGTGCGCCACCACTCTTCCGGGTCGGAATCCCAGATCGGCGCGTACGGGCCGGTGATGCCCGCGTTGCTCACCAGCACGCTGATCGTGCCGAACCTGTCCTGGACTTGCGAGGCGGCTCGCTGCACGTCGGCGGGGTTGGAGACGTCGCCGACGATGGCCAGTGCCTGCCCGCCGGAAGTGTTGATGCCGGCCGCTGCCTCGTCGATCTGATCCTGCGAGCGAGCCATGAGTGCGACGCGGGCGCCGGCCGCCGCGAACGCTTCTGCAATGGCGCGGCCGATGCCTCGACCTCCTCCAGTGACCAGTGCCGTTTCGCCGTCGAGTGATCCTGCCACGGCGGCGAATTATAGGTGGCCGTCGGCCTGTCTCCTGTCGACCATGGAAGAAAGCATCCGTGAGAGCGGTCTTGTCGAGCAGAAGACAGAATCAGTGGTCACCAATATCAGTTTCGACAGTGAACGAGGAGCGAAGCGGGCCAGTGTCGAGAGCGATGCGATTCAGCCCGGGCCGAATCAACACAGCTCTCAGTTTGTTCCAAGGATCAGCAGGCATAGTTCCTGTTAATCGGACCAAAAGGCACATGGTGTATATGGCTGCTGGAGTAATGGACGTCTTGCTTGTTGAGGACGACCCACGGATTGCCCGGGTCGTCGAGCGCGCGCTCACGGATGTTGGACATCGCGTGGAGGTGGCGCACGATGGAATCGAAGGCTTGACCAGCGCCGAGCGCGGGATACATGACCTGGTCGTCCTGGACGTGATGCTGCCCGAAATGGACGGCATCGAGGTCGCGCGTGAATTGCGGCGCCAGCGCCTGCGCACGCCGATCCTGATGCTGACTGCTCGCGACGCGGTGCCCGATCGTGTGCGTGGCCTGGACGCCGGCGCCGACGACTACCTGACCAAGCCCTTTGCGCTCGAGGAATTGCTGGCGCGTGTTCGGGCGCTCGGCCGACGGGCGGGCGAAGAGCACCAGGACGAGCTGACGGTCGGCGATCTGGTACTGGACCTGTCGCGGCACGAAGCCCGGCGCGGCGAGAAGTCCATCGAATTGACGGCCAAGGAATTCGACCTGCTGGCGTACCTGATGCGCAATTCGGGTCGGGTCCTCAGCAAGGACCAGATCACCGAGCACGTGTGGGGTTACGACAGTCAAGCCACTTCGAACGTGGTCGAGATTTACATCCACTACCTGCGCGACAAGATCGACCGCGGCTTCGCGCGGCCGTTGATTCGCACGATTCGAGGCGTCGGTTACACAATCAAGAGTTAGGCGGCCGTGAGCTCACTCATCGCGCGCATCCGCTGGCGACTGGTCGGGTGGAACATCCTGATCATCGGCCTGATCCTTGTCCTGGCCGGCGCAAGCGTGTACGCGGCGGTGCAGCGCAGTCTGCTTGACGAGGTCGACAGCAACCTCCTGGCGCGCAGCCAGCAGGCGCTGCCGTTCCTGTTCCCGGCCCGGCGCACTGACGACTTTGGGCAGACACCCAGCGCTCCGGGGCCGAACTCCGCGCCGCGCCCACGCACCTGCGAGGGTTACAGCGGCGGCGTCTTCTGTGTCGCGCTCGCACCAGACGGTTCCGTCCGCGCCAACCCGCAAGAGGTCTCGGTCGCGAACATTCCATGGCCGGACAGCGCCCAGCCGACATTTGCCACCATCGACCTGGGCGACGGCGATCGTGCCCGCGTCCTGCTGCGCCGCATGCCCGACGGTGGCATGCTGGTCACCGGCACGAGCCTGGAGCCAGTCGAAACAGCGCTGCACTCCCTGCTGCTGGTGCTCATCGGCGGCGGAGCGATGGGTCTGCTGCTGTCGCTGGCCGCGGCGTGGTTCCTGTCAGGTCGGGCGCTGATCCCCATCCAGCAGGCGTTCCAGCAACAACAGGAGTTCATTGCCGACGCGTCGCACGAGCTGCGCACGCCGCTCACGGTGCTGCGGTCGGCGACCGATCTGTTGAACCAGCATCGCGAGGAGCCGCTAGAGGAAAACGGCGAACTGTTCGACGACGTGCGCGCCGAAATCGCCCGCATGGAGCGGCTGGCCCAGGACCTGTTGACCCTGGCGCGCTCGGACGCTGGCGGGCTCGAGCTCATGACCGCGCCGGTCGAAATCGAGACGATCGCCGCCGAGGTCGTGCGGCGCACGAGGCCGCTGGCGCAGAGCGAGGGTGTCGAGCTGGCGCTGCACGGGCTCGACGGTGGCGATTCGACGGTCGACGCCGATCCCGACCGTATCCAGCAGGTGCTGTTGATCCTGATCGACAACGCGATCAAGCACACGCCGTCTGGCGGCCGAGTCGACGTCAGCGTGCGACGCCATGGCCAACAGGTCGCCGTGGAAGTGGCCGACACGGGCAGCGGGATTTCGCCTGACCACCTGCCACGCATCTTCGACCGCTTCTATCGCGCCGACAAAGCGCGGGCGCGGGACATGGGCGGAACCGGGCTGGGCCTGGCGATCGCCAAAATGCTGATCGACGCGCATCACGGCCACCTGCAGCTGACCAGTCAACTGGGCAGCGGCACACAGGCGACGGTCAGCCTGCCGCTGGTGCCGCAGCGCGCGGTGACCCTTGGCGGACGCCTGGGCGAGCTGGCGGCGCACTTACCACACCCGGCGTCACGCCAGTAGAGAGTTTACGAATCAACCGGGGTCGCCCACGGGGTACCCTTTATCCGTGACTCAAACGACGCGACCGTTGACGGACCTCGAGATCGCGCGGTCGATCCAGCTGCAGCCGATCCAGTCCGTGGCTGAGCGCCTGGGCGTCCTTGACGATGAGCTGGACCCGTACGGCAAACACATCGCCAAGATCGATGCCCCGGCCATTCTCACCCGCCTGAAGGACAAGCCCAACGGTCGCTACGTCGACGTGACCGGCATCACGCCGACCCCCCTCGGCGAGGGCAAATCGCTGACGACGGTCGGTCTATCGCTGGCGCTGAACCACATCGGCAAGAGCACGATCGGCACCATCCGCCAGCCGTCGCTCGGACCGATGTTTGGCATCAAGGGTGGCGCCGCGGGCGGCGGCTACAGCCAGGTGCTGCCCATGGAGAGCTTCAATCTCCACCTGACGGGTGACACCCACGCGGTCTCCCTCGCCCACAACCTGGCGGCGGCCGTCATCGACGCGCACATTGCCCAGGGCAACAAGCAAGACATCGATACCGTCTCGGTCACCTGGCCGCGCGTCGTGGACCTCAACGACCGCGCCCTCCGCAACGTCGTGGTCGCCCTGGGAGGCCGCGCGGCCGGCTATCCGCGCGAGACCCGTTTCGACATCGCCGTCGCGTCGGAAGTCATGGCCATCCTGGCGCTGGCGCGCGATCTGAAGGATCTGCGCGAACGCCTGGGGGCCATCACCATTGGCTACAACCGCGAGCGCAAGCCGGTCACCGCCGGCGATCTGGGCGTGGCGGGTTCGATGGCGGTGCTGCTCAAGGACGCCCTGCGGCCCAACCTGTTGCAGACGACCGAGCACACGGCGATGCTGGTCCACACCGGACCCTTCGGCAACATCGCCCACGGCAACTCGAGCGTGCTGGCCGACCTGGCCGGGCTGAAGCTGGCGGACTACGTCGTGACCGAAAGCGGCTTCGGCGCCGACATGGGCTATGAGAAGTTCATGGACATCAAGTGCCGCGCGGCAGGAGTCATGCCAGACGCGGCGGTGGTGGTGTGCACGGTGCGCGCCTTGAAGATGCACTCGGGCAAGTTCCGCATCGTGGCCGGCCGGCCGCTGGACCCAGGCCTGGCCCAGGAGGACCTGCATGCCATCGAGCAGGGCGCGGTCAACCTGCAAAAGCACCTGGAGAACGTGCGCACGCTCGGCGTCCCGGCCGTCGTGGCTATCAACCGCTTCAAGACCGACGCGCCCGCCGAGCTCGAGCTCGTTCGCAAGATCGCCCTCGAGTCGGGCGCCTACGCGGCCGAAGTCAGCGAAGTCTGGGAACACGGTGGCAAAGGCGGCAAGGAGCTGGCCGAAGCGGTGGTCTCGGCGGCCGAATCCAGCGAGCGCGTCAACGGCGCGGCGCCGCACTCGCTCTATCCGCTGGACATGCCCATCAAGGACAAGATCGAGACAATCGCCAGAACGATGTATGGCGCCGATGGCGTCGAATATCTGCCCGAGGCCAATCGCCAGATCCGCCAGTACACCGAGCTCGGCTGGGACAAGCTGCCGATCTGTGTGGCCAAGACCCAGTACTCGTTGTCGGACAACGCCGCGCTGAAGGGTCGGCCTTCGGGCTTCACGGTGATGATCCGCGAGGTGCGCGCCTACACCGGCGCTGGCTTCCTGACGCCCATCGCCGGCGAGATCATGACCATGCCGGGGCTGCCCAGCAACGCGGCCTATCACTCGATCGACCTGGACGAAAAAGGCGAGATCGTCGGCCTCTTCTGAGTTGTCGATGGGTCTGGCGACCGTCCTCGAGACGTATGTGCCCCAGAGTGTCGAGGAGGGTCGCGACCTCGCACGCTTGCGGCGGCTGGCGGCCAAGTCCGCGGACCCGTGGACGCGGGCTTCGGCGCTGCACGTCACTGGATCGGCAGTCGTCGTTCATCCGCCGACGCGTCGGGTGTTGCTGCGCTGGCACGATCGGATGCAGGCATGGTTGCAGGTCGGCGGCCACGCTGACCCCGGCGAGGTGAACCCGTTTGAGATTGCCCAGCGCGAAGCGCGCGAAGAAACCGGACTGACGGACCTGGTCGCCTGGCCGGACGCTGGGAGTCCTCGGATCGTGCAGGTGGCGGTGGTGCCCGTGCCCGCGGGCAAGGGCGAGCCGGCGCACGAGCACGGCGACGTGCGCTACGCGCTGGCGACCTCATCGCCAGAGGCGGTCGTCGCCGAGTCGGCCGCGGCCAGCCTGGCGTGGCTGACGCTGGAGGATGCGCTGCAGCGTGTTGGCTGGGACAATCTGCGGGTATGCCTGATGCGGATCGCGGCGCTCATGGGCGTTTGATCGACCAGTCGGTCCATGACTTCGTCGCGGCGGTGGCCTCGGCCGAGACACCCGTGCCCGCCGGCGGCAGCGTCGTGGCCCTCAGCGGCTCGTGCGCAGCGGCGCTGCTGGCCCTGGTATGTGAGGTGGCGCAGCGCCATCAGTCTGACGTGCTCGGCGAGGAGCGCCAGGTGGCGCAGCGCCTCCAGCGCCTGCTGCTGAAACTGGTCGACGAGGACGCCGCCGCGTATCAGGCGTTCCTGGCGACGCGACGCGGCACCGAGGATCGCCAGGCGGCCATCAACCGTGTCGCGGCGACGCCGCTGGCGATCGGTCGCGCGTGTGTCGAGGTCATCGGCCTGACGCGCACGGTCGAAGACCACACGCGGGGCGCGTTGCTGGGCGACGTGCACGCCGCGCGGCACCTGGCGCAGGCCGCGGTGCGGACGGCGGTGGACCTGGCCGAGCAGAACCTGGGCTTGCAGCCCGATGCCAGCGCGCGGCGCGCGCTCGAAGCCGAGATCACGCGGCTGCGCGGCGCGCTGGCGGGCTAGTCGCGACTAGTTCGGGTGCGTCCTGAGCCAGCTCACGTACTCGGCCAGACCGCGCTCTACGCCGATCTTCGGCCTGTACCCCGTCTCCGCCGTGGTCCGCGACAGGTCCATGTACCGGTTGTCGGCTTCGCCCCCCTCGGGCAGCTCAGCCGAGAATTCGGGCACCACCTCGCGGATGGCTTCGACCAGCTCCCGATTGCGCGTCACCCGCCCGTTGCCCACGTTGTAGACGCGGTGCTCCAGTTTGTCCGTGAGGTGCACCATGCGGATGCCGTCGGCCACGTCCTTGACGTAACACGCGTCATTGCCATCGTCGGCCTTCGGCGGCCCGTAGCGCATGCCGGTGAAGTCGGGCGCCCGGCCGTGCGCCGCCGCCACGCACAGACGGCTCGGCAGGTTGGCCATTGAGTGGTACATCGGCCCGAAGATGCCGGCCACCCGCAGCATGACTACCTCCAGGCCGGTGCGCTGGCCGAAATACAGACCCAGGATCTCCAGCCCCTTCTTGTATGCCTCGGTCGGATTGCCGGAGCTCACCGGGAAGGTCATGTCTTCGTGCCACGGGCGTTGCTTGACGCTGGCGTACACCGCCAGCGAGCTCGTCACGCTCAGCCGCCGTACGCCCGCGGCCCGCGACGCTTCCAGCACGTTCAGGTAGCCGGCGGTGTTGGTCTTGAATTCGTCCGCGGGCGAGACGCCCGCGAGCGCCGGGACGGCCAGGTAGACGACGCCTTCGGGCTTGTGGGTCTGGATGATGTCGTCGACGCGCGCCGCGTCCAGGACGTCCAGTTGCTCGACTTTCGCGCGCGTCCCGAGCTCGGCCTCGAGAAAATCCGGCTCGCGCCGATGGGTGTTGTACGTGACGACCACGTCCTGGCCGGCGTCGAGGAAGCTGCGTGCGGTGTGCAGGCCGATAAAGCCCATACCGCCGACGAGGAGTGTTGGACCGGGCATCAGAGGTCCAGAGTACTCGGGGCAAAGACCTCGTCGAGCTGCATGCGCCTGGGCGTCAACCCCTGCTCGAACGAATAGTCGACCACGGTCTCCAGGACCTTCTGGTTGGACTTCACTCCGTAGGGGTACGGGTCCACGCTCAGCGCCTTGCGCGCGTCGGGACCGAGCAGCCCCAGTTCGACGTGGGTTGAGACCATTTCGCGCATGCGCGCACCCACGCGTTCCTTCGCCAGTCGGAAGGCGTTGAAGATGTTGAGCGCGACCCACGGGTGCTGCTCGTACAGCGAGCGGCGCACGACCATGCCGTGGTTGATGGGAAAGATGCCTGTCTTTTCGAAGTACCGCTGACCTTCGGCGCCCGGGTTGGGGAACAGCAGGCGGAATTTCGGATTGCCTTCGAGGGTGATGCGGCTGCGGTCGACCAGGTTGTTGTCGGTGATGTACAGGAGCGTCGCGTCGAGCTGCCCGTCCATGAGCATGGTGCCGATGCTCTGATTAGCGCCGATGCGATTGAAGCGGATGCCGGCGGGTGGCCGGAAGCCGGTCGCGCCGCCGTGGCTGCGCTCCTCGGTGCGCTCCATCCACCATTCCAGGTCTTCGGGTTCGACGCCGAATTCGTGCTTGAGCACGCCGCGCGACCACAGGGCCGCGGTCTGCTGATATTCGGGAACGCCGACGCGCTTGCCCTTGAGGTCGGCCGGCTGGTCGATGCCGCTGTCGGTGCGCACCCAGGCGCCGGTGTGGAAGAAGCGCCGCGAGGTGAAGATCGGCAGGCCGATCCAGTCGCGGTTGCCCGAGGCCATGGCCATGAGCAGAGACGAGAGCGACATTTCGGAGACGTCGAACTCCTGGAAGTGCAACTGTCGCCAGAAGATCTCGGACGGGTGGGCGACCGTGCACGTCAGGTCGATACCGTCGGGGGAGACCGCGCCGTCGAGGACGGGCCGCGAGCGATCGTTGGCGCCCATGATCAGGCTGAGCTGCAGCTTGGCCATACGTGTGTTGCCACCTCCCAGAAACCGTGTGAGCTTGACCCGGGTCTGAAGTCATCAGAATAATGCTTAGAAGGAAGTTGAGGGCTCGACGTGACGCCTGAGGAATACCTGGCCATCCCATACGTGCTCGTGGTCGAATCTGTTGAGGGACCTGACGGGCAGTGGTTCCGTCGGGCGATGTATCCCGAGCTCGGTATCTCGGGTGAAGCGCTCTCGCCACTGGACGCCATCGCCAAACTCGAAGAGGCGCGGGTCACGACCATTCTGAGCAAGCTCGAACGCGGCGAGCCCGTGCCCGTGCCGCGGCCACCCCTGCGCGAAGAGATCGGCGGCCTGGACGCCCAGAAGCTGGGCTTCGCCAAGTGGCTCGTCGACCAGAAGCGAGTCGCCGAAGAGTAGAACTTTGGTCCACCTCTCCCTCTGGGAGAGGTCGCGCGAAGCGCGGGTGAGGGCTACGCACGCCGTCAAAAGTAACCCTCACCCCGGCCCTCTCCCAGAGGGAGAGGGAGCGTGTAGAACGTAGGTATGACTGAGCCCAGGGTCCGCTTCGGTGTGGTCGGGGTGAACCACAACCATATCTACGGGATGACCAACCAACTGCTCGACGCGGGCGGTGAGCTGGTCTCGTTCTTCGCCGACGGCGAAGAGGATTTCGCGGCGGAATTTGCTCAGAAGTTCCCTCAGGCGCAGCGCGCCCGCGAGGCGGCCGAGGTGTTCGAAGACCCGTCCATCCAGTTGATCGCCTCGGCGGCCATTCCCGATCAGCGCGCCGGCATCGGCATCAACAGCATGCGCCACGGCAAGGACTACCTCAGCGACAAGCCCGCCTTCACTTCGCTCGAGCAGCTCGACGAGGCCCGCGCGGTGCAAAACCAGACGCGGCGCATCTTCTCCATCTCGTACTCCGAACGCCTTCAGAACCGCGCCACCGTGCGCGCGGGTGAGCTGGTCAAAAGCGGCGCAATCGGCCGGCCGCTGCAGACGGTCGGGCTCGGGCCGCATCGCCTGAATGCACCCACGCGCCCGAAGTGGTTCTTCGAGCACGCGCGCTACGGTGGCATCCTCACCGACATCGGCTCGCACCAGGCCGATCAGTTCCTGTTCTTCACCGGGTCGACCACCGCCGAGGTGGTCGCCGCGCAGGTTGGCAACGTGGCGCACCCCGAATACCCGGGCCTGGACGACTTCGGCGACATGCTCCTGCGTGGCGACGGCGGTAGCGGCTACATCCGCGTCGACTGGTTCACTCCCGACGGTCTGTCCGTCTGGGGCGACGGGCGCCTGACCATCCTCGGCACCGACGGCTACATCGAGCTGCGCAAGTACGTGGACGTCGGTGGACGACCCGGCGGCGACCACCTGTTCCTGGTCGACCAGCGCCAGTCGCGCTACATCGACTGCCGAGACGTCGCGCTGCCCTTCGGTCGGCAATTGCTGGACGACGTCGTCCAGCGGACCGAGACGGCAATGCCCCAGGCGCACGCGTTTCTGGCCTCGGAGCTCGCCTTGCGCGCGCAACTTCAAGCGCGGCCCGTCAGTCGCCAGGCAGTCCTCGCGTGACGACGTCTGACCGCCTTCGCGTCGCCGTCGTCGGTCTTGGCATCGGTCGCTCGCACTTGCGCCGCGGCTACGCCCAGATAACCGACCGTTTCGAGGTGGCGGCGCTGTGCGACATCGATCGGGAGCGCGCTGAAGACGCCGCCGAGGAGCACGGCGTCTCGCGCATCGTCACCGATTTTGACGAGGTGTGCCGCATGGACGACGTGGACGTCGTCGATATTTGCACCCCGCCGCACCTGCACTTCGAACAGATCCTGCGCGTCCTCGACGCCGGCAAGCACGCCATCTGCGAGAAGCCGCTGGTCAGCTCGCTGCGCGAGGTCGACGAGGTCGAGCGTGCCGAAGCCGCGTCCAAGCGCCGCGTCATGCCGATCTTCCAGTACCGCTTCGGACACGGCATGCAGAAGCTCAAGCTGCTGGTCGCGCGCGGCATCACCGGCCAGGCGTACCTGGGCACGGTCGAGACCGCCTGGCGACGACGGCCCGAGTACTACGCCGTCCCCTGGCGCGGCAAGTGGGCGACCGAGCGCGGGGGTGCGCTGCTGAGCCACGCGATCCATAACCACGACTTGCTGTGCTACGTGCTCGGGGCGCCGCGGCGGCTGTTCGCGTATACCACCACGCGCGTCAACGACATCGAAGTCGAGGATTGCGCGGCGATCGCCTTCGAGATGGCCGACGGCGCCGCGGCATCTTCCGGAGTGACGCTCGGCTCACCCGAAGAGATCAGTCGGCATCGCTTCTCGTTCCGAGGCCTGGTGGCCGAAAGCAACACGCGGCCGTACACCGACTCGGGCGACCCGTGGACGTTCGTGGGGGACTCGCCCGACGTCGACGCGCGCATCAGCGCAACGCTCGCCGAGTTCCAGCCGCTGCCCGAGCACTACGCCGGCCAGTTCTATCGCTTTTATGAAGCGCTGCGGACTGGCGGCGAGCTGCCGGTCACGCTGTCCGACGCCCGCCGATCGATCGAGATGATCACCGCGATGTACTACTCCTCGGAGACGGGTCAGAGCGTTACGTTCCCGCTACCGAGCGACCATCCGCGTTACACAAGCTGGCTGCCGGTAGGCGACTGACCCGCGAGGGAGCGCATAATGGCTGCCACGGCATCAATCCTGCTGTAGTCCAGCTTTTTTGGGAAATGTCGGCTTCCGCGGAAGGGAGATGGCGGCAATGATCTCAGGGCGGTTACACCGATTCGGGGCGATTCTGGCCACGTTGGTCCTGCTGGCAGGCTGCGGCACGGGCGGCAGCAGTTATTCACCCGCCGGGGCCGCGTCGTCCTCGCAAGGCCAGGCGCCAGCGGCGGGTCAGTCAGGGTCGTCGACGGCGGCTCCGGCCGCGGCCAGCGGCGACAAGGTCCACCTGGTCTACTTCAACGCGCGCGGGGCGGAGGCCGCGGAGCGCGCCCTCGTCAGCCGCTACATGCAAGACCACCCCAACATCGACATCGAGTACCTCTCGACGACGTCGTTGAGCGGACCGAGCGACACTGACGCGATCGCCAACCTGATCTTCAACATCCAGGCCAAGAAGGTCATCGACGCTGCCAAGATCGAGGTCAGCCGCACCCCACTTGACCTGATGGACTCCGGCTCCATCCAGGAGCTCACCCAGGTGGGCGGCGATGCGATGCAGACGCAGCTGAAGGGCCTGCTCAACAGCAATTACGTGGACATCAACAACGCGGTATGGGCGATGCCATACGAATACGATCCATTTGGCTACGTCTACAACGCGGACATGTTCAAAGACGCCGGACTCAATCCGGACAACCCCCCCAAGAGCTGGGATGAGCTGCGCCAGGTCAACGATACGATCAAGGCCAAAAACGCCAGCGCGTGGCCGATCTGCCAGCCGATCAACAACCTGGCCAAGACGATGCCGTGGGTGTGGACTTCGGGCGGCAATTACTGGGACAAAGACATCCTGCCGACGAAGGCTGACTTCACCAGCCCTGTCGTCACCGACGTTTACAAGTTTGAACAGGAGTGGTCGCAGAAAGGCTGGCGCAACACCGACGAGCTGAGCGACACAAGCACGCTGCAGTTGATGATTTCGCGCAAGTGCGCCGCGGTCATCTACAGCTCCGACCTGATCTTGCAGCTGGAGTCGAACGATCCAAAGACCGACTGGCGAGTGGCGCCGATCCAGTCGAAGGACGGCAACGGAACGCCCGCCACGTACGGTGGCGGGAGCGCGCTGGCGATTCCGACAACCGCGGCGCATCCCAAGGAAGCCATGGATTTCATCATGTGGCTCACCAGCGACGACGGCCAGCGACTGAAGTACGGCGCGACCCCCGGGCTGAACATCGCCGACCAGGACCTCTACAGCCAGGCGAATCCAGACAGCATGGCGGTCTCCGACCAGCTGAAGACCGATCCGAAGTGGAAGCAGTCGATCCTGACCGTGCCGTCGCGACCGCCAGGCGTCTCGCCGGCGTTTTCGAAGATCTACCAGATGCTGGCCGATATGCAGGAGCGCATCGTCCGCTCGAACTCCGACGTCACCACCGAGCTGACAAACGTGCAGCAGCAGGCGCAGCCGCTGTTGGACCAGGCCATCCAGAACTTCCCGCAGCTCTACCAGAAGAGCTGAGTGCCGCCGTGACGCGCAAGCCGACCACAGATCGAATTGGGAGACCTGCAGGGAGGACACGCTGAATGAGTGATGCCACTTCCGCAATCAGTGTTCCCGTCGCACAGCCCGCGCGCCGTGGGACACAGATCGGGCGGACCTTCCGCGAGTCGCGCACCGCGTACATGCTCCTGGCGCCGTTCCTCATCCTGTTCGTCCTGGTCCTCGCCTACCCGCTCCTGTACTCGCTGTACCTGAGCTTCTTCAATGCCACGCTCAACAAGGCGCCAACGTTCGTTGGGGACGGCAACTTCGCCCAGCTCGCCACTGACGCTGACTTCCTGACCGCGCTGCGCAATACGGTGTTTTTCACCGTGTTCGTGGTGATCGGCGAAACAGTTCTGCCGTTGTTCCTGGCCATCGCCATGAACGAGCATCTGCCGTTCCGCACGTTCCTGCGCACGACGTACTTCCTGCCGGTGGTCACGTCCTGGGTCGTCGTGTCGCTGATCTGGTCGATGATGTTCTCGCAACAGGGTCTGGTCAACGGGTTCATCGCGGCCGTTGGTTTTTCGCCCGAGCCGTTCCTCTCGGACGCCGGCCAGGCGATGGGGATCATCATCGCCGTCAGTATCTGGAAAAACCTGGGCTACTACATGGTGATCTATCTGGCAGCGCTCCAGGGCGTGCCGCAAGAGCTGTATGAGGCGGCCGCCGTGGACGGCGCCAGCAAGATACGCCAGACCTGGCATATCGCGATTCCGGCGCTGCGGCCCGTCATTTATTTCGTGTTCACCATCACGATCATCCGCTCTATGCAGGTGTTCGAGCAGTCGTTCATCATCACCAACGGCGGCCCGCTCAACGCCACGCTCATGCTCGTGGTGCTGCTGTACCGTCACGCGTTCGTGAACCTGGAGTTTGGTTATGGATCGGCAATCGCCGCGTTCTTGCTGGTCGTGCTGGTTGCGCTGGCATTGCTCAACCGACGCGTCCACGACTTCCTAGTCCAATGAGCGTCAACGTCGAAGCCCGCCAGTCGCTGCGTACGCTGAAATCGCCTGGCGGACTGCTGATGTACGTTCTGCTCCTGCTGGTCGCGCTCCTCGCCGTCTTTCCTTTCTACTGGATGGTGGTCGGCTCGTTCATGGCGCCAGCGGAGTTGTTCGCGAGCGTCCCCAAGTTGTGGCCCGCCTCGTTTGACACCAGCACCTACACGCGCATCTTCCAGCTGGTGCCGATGGGTCGCTACTTTCTGAACAGCGTGATTGTGTCAGTGACGACCACGGTGGTCGCGGTGTTCCTGTGCAGCATGGCCGGCTACGCTTTTGCGCGTTTGACGTTTTTCGGCCAGAGCATCCTGTTCCTGCTCATTCTGGCGGCGCTGATGGTGCCGTACCAGGCGACGATCGTGCCGCTGTTCGTGATGTTTGCGAACTGGAATCTCCTGAACAGCTACATCGGCATCATTCTGCCGGGCGTGGTCAGCGCGTTCGGCGTGTTCATGATGACGCAGTTCTTCCAGACGCTGCCGAAGGAAATGCGCGAGGCGGCCATTGTCGACGGCGCCGGCGAGTTCCGCATCTTCGCGCGCATCTACCTGCCGCTGGCGCGGCCGGCCGTAGCCACCCTGGCGCTGTTCGTCTTCATGGACAGCTGGGACCAGCTGCTGTGGCCGATGATCGTGGCGCCGAATCCGGACATGCGCACGCTGCAGGTCGGCCTGGCGTTCATTCGTCAGGCGGCGCCCATCGAGAACCAGGTCATGGCCGCAATCGTCATTTCGGTGATTCCGGTGATCCTGGCGTTCCTGCTCACCCAGAAGCAGTTCATCGCGGGCATCGCCGCGGGCGCCGTCAAAGAATAACCTCTCCCTCTCCCTTTGGGAGAGGGCGGGGGTGAGGGTGTGCGTTACACTGACACGCGATGCCGCTGCTGAATACTGAACTGAACGCAACGCAAGCGATCCGCGCGCCGCGCTAGAGGTGGACCTCCACCGGCGTCCCCACGGGGGTGATGCCATACAGCCACGTGGCGGAGTCCAGGTCGATGCCCAGGCAGCCGTGGGAGCTGGGGACCCCGAAGGCGACGCCGCTGTTGACGCCGCCAGCATCGGCGTACGGATTGTCGTCCAGGGCCTGGAACTGGCCATCGTCGTCGACATCGGCTGAGGTCTGGCCCATCACGCCGGGTAGCGTCCAGTAACGACCGTGCAGCGCCTCACCGCCGAAGAAATACTGGACGTGCGGCACGCCGGGGACGACATAACCGGGCCCGGTCATCGTCTGACTTAGCAATTTCGTGCGCACCGAGAAATTGCCGGTGTCGGTCTCGTAGCCCGGTCGGCCAGGTGAAGTGAGCATCATCTTTTGCGCGGCGCCGTCGACGTAGGCGGTCACGACATCGAGAGTCAGGTTGACGTCGACCCACGTGCCAGCGTAGTCCTGCATGTTGTCGGGCGCGGGTGGCGCCTCGGGCGGCAGCACGCCGGCCAGCGAGCCGCCGAAGATGTAGCCGCCGCCGTCGTCGGGATCGACCTCGCCCCAGGTGATGACATCCGGGTAGAGCATTGCGCCGCCCACCCAGCGGTCGATGCGCACCGGCGTGCCGGGGTCCAGGTCCTCCAGGATCTCCGCGCCGGCGCTCGGAGCGGAGCGCCGATACGCGCCGCCCTCGCGGACGACACCGTGCCAGATGGTGAACGTGTCATCGGCAAGCGGCACGGCCGTCGGCGAAGCCCGCGGCGTGGTGACGCCAGTGTCGGGAGTCGTCGGCGCCGTAGCCGCGGGTGGTTGACCGGTGGATGGCGAACTGTTCTCAGGCGAGCCGACAGGCGCTGGCGCCGAAGCGGTCTCAGGCGAGCCGGCGGGCGCGGCCGGAGCGGTCTCAGGCGAGCCGACAGGCGCTGGCGCCGGAGCGGTCTCGGGCGAGCCGGCGGGCGCCGGCGGAGTGGTCTCAGGCGAAGCGGCAGGCGCCGGCGGAGTGGTCTCAGGCGGAGCGGCGGGCGCCGGTTGCGCCGCCGTCGTGGGCGTGGCGGTCGGCGGCACTGGCGTCGCTGGCACTGGCGTGGCGGTCGGCGGCGCCGGGGTGGGACTCGGCGAGACCGCCACGGTCGCCGTGGCCTTTGCCGTCGGCAGTGGCGTGGCCGTCGGCTTGCCGGCCGCGAGCGCAGGCGTCGGCAACACCAGACAGAGCGCCAGGACAAAACAGATGACGTAATGATGGCGCCGTAGTGACATATGACTCCGACACCATCATAGACACATTCCTTTCAGTCTTCACCAAAGGAGGTGTCACATCGACCACAAGGTCCAGATGGAGCGACAGGAGTCGCACGACTCCTGTCGCCGAGGCGGCGCCACCTAGCGGCTGGCGGCCACCGAAGACGAGGCGGCCGCCTTCAACGCGTTGGCCTTGTCCGTCCGCTCCCACGGCACGTCCAGATCCGTGCGACCGAAGTGGCCATACGCGGCGGTCTGCTCGAATATTGGCCGCCGCAGGTCGAGTGATTTGATGATCCCCGCCGGCCGCAGGTCGAATGTCTCGGTGATCGCGCGCTCGATTTGCTCGACCGGAACCGTCTCCGTGCCGTAGGTTTCCACTGCCACGGACACCGGCCGCGCCACGCCAATGGCGTACGCCAGGTTCACCTCGCAGCGCTTGGCCAGTCCCGCCGCGACCACGTTCTTGGCCACCCAGCGCGCCGCGTACGCCGCCGAGCGGTCGACCTTGGTCGGGTCCTTGCCCGAAAACGCGCCGCCGCCGTGTCGCGCCATGCCGCCGTAGGTGTCGACAATAATCTTTCGGCCGGTCAGGCCGGAGTCGCCGAATGGACCGCCCACCACGAAGCGGCCGGTCGGATTGATGAAATATTTGGTCTCTTCGTCGAGCAGGTGGCCCTCGATGACCGCCTCGATGACGTGCTTTTTAACCTCGCGCTCGATCTGTTCGTTGTCGACGTCCGGCGAGTGCTGGGTCGAGATGACGACCGCGTCCACCCGCTTGGGTTGACCGTATGCGTATTCGACCGTCACCTGGCTCTTGCCATCCGGTCGCAGCCAGGGCAGGGTGCCGTTCTTGCGGACCTCGGCCAGTCGGCGGGTCAGCCGGTGGGCCAGAGCGATGGGCAGCGGCATCAGCTCCGGCGACTCGTCGCACGCGAAGCCGAACATCATGCCCTGATCGCCAGCGCCGGTGTCCAGGTCGTCATCGAGCTCGCCCTGCTTCGCCTCCAGCGCCTGGTCCACGCCCTGGGCGATGTCACCCGATTGACGCGAGAGGACCGATTCGATGGTGGCGTTGCCGAGGTCGAAGCCGGTGTCGGCGGAGGTGTAGCCGATGCGGGTGATGACGCGGCGGACGATCTCGTCGACCACGTCGTCGGGAACGGATGGCGTGACCTCACCGAACACGGCGACCCAGCTGCGGGTCTCGTCGCTCTTGATGCCGGATTCGCAGGCGACGCGCGCCGTCGGCGTCTTCGAGAGAGCCCAGTCCAGTACGGCGTCCGAGATCTGATCGCACATCTTGTCGGGATGGCCCTCGGTGACGCTTTCGCTGCTGAACAACAGGCGGGCGTGGGTCTGAAAGGTGGTAGGCAAACCTCTAATCCTCTCCCTTGGCAATTGACTTGGTTGATTCGCCGAGAACTTCCGCGCGGACCAGGGCGGCGCCTTTGCTCATCGCGCGCAGCTTCGCGCGCGCGCTCTCGGCGGGCACGTGGCGGAGCCCGCAGTCGGGATTGATCATCAGTCGGTCCGCCGGCAGCACCTGGAGTGCCTGGCGGACGCGCGCCACGATCAGCTCGGCTGGCTCGGGTGTCGGATTCTTGACGTCGATCACGCCGAGTCCCAGCGTGAGCGAGCCGGTGGAGTACTTCTGGAACAGGTCCAGGTCGTCGTAGCCCTTGCGCGCGAACTCCAGCACGAGCTGATCGACCTGAGCGTCCAGGATCGAGGGGAACAGAAATTCGTAGTGGCCCTCCCAGACAGGTCGGGCGTACCGGTTGCCATAGCAGACGTGCAGCGCGCGAACCGGACCTTCGATGCCGTCGTACACCTGGTTGATGGCTTTGACGGCCAGACCCACTTCTTCGGGATAGCCCGCCAGGAACGGCTCGTCGATCTGCAGAACCGCGGCGCCGGCTTTGGCCAGAGCTTTCGCCTCGCGGTTCAACACGCGCGCAAACGCGAGCACCAGGTCGTCGAAGGTGGAGTAAGCCTCGTTGTGGACCCGGCGCGCCAGCGAAAATGGACCGGTGAACGAGAATTTGACCGGACTCCCAGTATAGGCCAGCGTGAAACGCAGGTCGTCGACGAGTCCGAGGCTGGCGCTTTCGTCGTCCACCGGAATCGGATGGCGCACGTAGGCGTCGTAGTAGTCGTAATAGAAGGTCTTGGCGACGTGCGGGATTTCGACACCCGGCATGCGGGCGAGGAAATAGTCGATGTCGTTGTCGCGGCGCAGCTCGCCGTCCGAGACCACGTTGACGCCAGACGTCTCCTGGTCCTTCAGCGCGGCTTTGATGGCAACTTCGTGGATCTCGTCGAGATACTGGCCGCTGATGCGGCGCTGGTAGAAGTCGGTCTTGAGCCGCTCGAGCCACTCGGGGACGGAGTAAGAGCCCACAACCGAAGTGGCAAGAACGGGGGTGTCTTCCCCGTTGGTTCGCTTCGGACTCGTGAGCTCGGTCGTGTCGACCACAAGATGACTGGAAGAAGACTCCTCGACCCGAGATGACCCCTCGGATGACGCAGCAGGTCCTCCACCCTGGGTCCCCTCTGGGGAATGACGCTCAGTCACGTGCCCGCGCCGTCATCGTCAGAACGTTCGCCCCCGTGCGGTGCGCGAAGGCGGCGAAAGTCACGTCGAAACCGCGTCGGTTGCCAATGGCCGAGAGCAAGCGGCCGTTGACCCAGTTCACCACCGAGCCGTCGTATTTGCCTGGCCCGCGAAAGCCATTGGCGTACTGGTGGACGTCGGTGACAAACAGGTCGTGGCATTGCAGCACGCCATGCGGGTGCAGCAGCGGCAACGTGTCGGCAAAGCTTGTCGCCGCGCCGTTGGAGACGTGCATGCGCAGGTCGCCGTTGGCTTCCACGATGGGCCGCAACAGCTCGCCGCCAATGTCCGGCGCAATCTCGTAGGTGTCGAGCTCGATGAGCGGCACGTAACGCTCTTCCAAACGCAGCGCCTCCCACGCGGCCCGCCAGAACGCCACCGCGTCGCCGACGCTGGGAAAGTGCTCCGGCAGGACCTCCGCGAGAAGCTCGGGTCCGAGCCGCAGCAGACGCGCGACCACCTCCGGCAGATTCTCGGGTCTGGCGTTGATCGTGGCGGCAAGGCTTTCGGCGGCGGACCGGGAGAACACCGCGCGTGTCTGGACCTGGAAGAGGTGGCCGCCGATGCGCACGATCTCGTCGGTGGGCAGGTTGTCGTAGACATTCGAGATGTACACCAGGAACGCCTTGTAGCGGAGAAACCCGAGCGTTTCGGTGGGCCGCAACGCGTCCAGCACCAGGCTGCTGACGTGCTCCGCGTGGTGCGCAACGTTCTTGCGCGCCAGCTCCAGCACGTGCGGCGAATAGTCGCCCATCAAATAGTGGAGCCGCCGGTAATAGCCGCGGCCCTTTTCCCGATTCAGACGCCGGAACTCGTCCAGGAACGCGGCCGCCTGATTGCCGTTGCCGACGCCGATCTCCAGGACGTACAGCTCTTCAGGCAGCGCCCGTCGACTGGCCAGGTTGTCCCACAGCTCGAAGAGGTCCAGGATCAGCTCGCGCGCCGCCTCCACGTTGCGCGCGTCCGACTGGCCGCCCGGCAGCGCGGATTCGTAGCCCTTGCCGGTCGCCTGCTCCCAGAGCGACAGCGCCTTCCAGTACAGCCCGTTGAAGCCCCAGATCAGACTCTTGCTGCCCGGTCGCCAGTCTTCCAGCGGGAGGCGAGTCTCATCGGCCGCGGCGGCGCCATTGGCGAACGACCGCTTGATCGACGCCTCGATCGTTTCGGGCTTGGCTCGCCGCAGATCGATCGCGATCTCCCAGCTCTGGCCGTCGGTGGCGTCAAAGCCAGGTTCGATGGCCCATGGCTCGACGCGGCGGACCTCCACGGCGTCGCGGAAGTTCTGCCGATACTGGATGAAGTCGCACACCACGCGCAGGCGCGACAGGTCCTGCGGACTTTCGGCGGCAGCCTTATACGCTGAGGTGAGAATCGGCGCGGCGTCCAGCGCTTTGGGTCCCCGCAAACGGTCGTCGGATGCGCGCAGTTCGATCAACATCTCAATCAATCACCCCCAGCGACCGGCGCCGCGGTTTCAGCTTGTGCCGTAGTCTCAGATGGTTTACGCGCGAGACCGGCGCGCTCCAGAATCTCGGGAACCGCATCCTCCCAGCTGACCGCCATGACGTGCACGCCGGCGACGCCCGGAATTTCTTTGACCTCGGCAATGATCTCGCTGCACAGCTTGAGCCCTTCGGCGGAGACCTGGTCGCCCGGGACGCCTCGCAGACGGCGTACGACCTCGTCCGGCACGTACATGCCCGGCACTTCCTGGCGCATGAACTCCATCGCGCGCAGCGAACGGATGGGCCCAACCCCGGCCAGAATCGAGCAGCGCTTGTCCAGTCCCAGGTCGCGGACGTGCTGCATCCACTGCCGAAAGATGTTCACGTCATAAATGAATTGGGTCTGGCAGAAGCGCGCGCCGGCGGCAACCTTCTTGCCCAGCCGCTGCGCGCGCCACTTCAGCGGTGGCGCAAATGGATTCTCGACGGCGCCAATAAACCATTCCGGCGCCGGTTTCAGCTCGCGGCCGGAGAGCAGCTTTGCTTGCTGCTGCATGGTGCGCGCGGTCCACACCAGCTGGATGGAGTCCAGGTCGAAGACCGGCTTGGCGTCCGGATGGTCGCCAAATCGCGTGTGGTCGCCGGTGAGCAGCAGGACGTTGGGGATGCCCATCGCCGCGGCGCCCAGCAGATCGCTTTGCAGCACGATCCGATTTCGGTCGCGGCACTGCAGCTGCATCACCGGCTCGACGCCCTCCTGCATGACGACCAGGCAGCCGGCCCAGCTGGCCAGGCGGACCACGGCGCTCTGGTTGTCGGTGATGTTGGCGGCGTCGATCCAGTCGCGCAGGAGTCTGGCCTTGCGGCGGATCGGGTTGACGTTGGCGCCGCGCGGCGGTCCGATCTCGGCGGTGACGGCGAACTGCCCGGCTTGCAGCGCGGCCTGGAGGCGGCTCTTCGGCGCGCTCGCGGACACTGGCGTGTCGGTCATGAGTGCGACTCGCCGTCGCCTGGGGCCGCTGGCCTGCCGGTCATCAGTGCGACTCGCCCGACTCGCTCGCCGTCAGCAGCGACGGCTCGCGCTCCGATTCGACGGCGAAGAGCTCTTCGTCGTCGCCGTGCCAGTAATTGACCCATGAGCTCTGGCCCCACTTGCGCTGGTCGATGGGCCGCTGCAACCGCCGCATGTCGCCAACGTGACCTTCGGCGTCGGCGCGCTCGAACGCCATCAGCCAGACGCAGCGCATGCCCGGGTAGACCTCGCAACTGCCGTCGACACTCACCCCGCCGCACGGTCCGTTGCGCAGTTGCTTCGGGCACGTCATCGGGCAGGCATACTCGGTCACCGGCAGCGCGCACTGGCCGCACATGCGGCAGCCGAAGAGACGGTGCTTGACCTGCCGCTCGACGAACGTGAACGCCTGATACAGAGGTCTGGTGTTGAGCAGGAACACGGAAGCCGCGTACCAGAGCGGATTGCGTCGGTCGAGCACGCGGTGCATCGCGTTCATGGACGGGGCGCTGGCGAGCGGACGGAAGGGACGAGGCAGGTCGGTCGAAGCGCGCGAACCGGGCATGACAATCATCTAGCGTGCCACCGCCAGGCGGCGGCGTGCATCCCCTGCCACACACAAACTTTCACACAGGTATTTGTGTCTTTGCCACAAAGAGCTTGTTCTCTCTCTCAGCAACACCTGCTGAGAGCAAATTCTTAACTTTTGTGGGGAGTACACGGGTGTTAGCATCTCGGCCACGATGCGGACCGCTCGACCGCGGCTGACGGGCTCCGAGGTCGCCAGCCGGCTTGCTTCACACGTCCTCGTCTGCGACGGGGCGATGGGCACCATGCTGCACGCGGGCGGCGTCTCGCTTGACCGCTCGCTGCCCGAGCTCAACCTGTCGCACCCCGAGCTGGTCCGCTCCATCCACCGCGCCTATATCGCCGCTGGCGCGGACATCATCGAAACCAACACGTTCGGCGCCAGCCGCCTGCGTCTGGCGCGCCACGGCCTGGGCGATCAGGCCGCCGAGCTCAACCGCGCCGGCGCACGGCTCGCGCGCGAGGCCCGCGACGAAGCCTCCCGAAAAGCAGGACTGCTGGTCGCTGGCTCGATCAGCCCCGTCACGCCCGCGGGTCTGGGCCACCGACTCGCCGCGCGCGAGCTGCGCGACGCGTTTCGCGAACAGATCGAAGCGCTGTACGACGGCGGCGTCGACCTGTTGCTGTTCGAGACATTTGGCAGCCTGGCCGAGCTGGTAGAGGCGATCGGCGTGGCCCAGGCGCTCGGCAGCGTGCCCGTCGTCGCGCAGATGACCTTCGTCGAGGACGGCCGCAGCCTGGGCGGCGACAGTCCCGAGGAGGTCGCCACGGCGCTGGCCAACCTCGGCGTCGCCGCGCTCGGCGCCAACTGCACCCTGGGGCCACAGGGCTTGCTCGACGTCCTGGCCGAGCTGGCGCGCTGGACGAATCTGCCGCTCACCGCGCAGCCCAATGCCGGTCCACCGACGCTCACCGACGGTCGGTTCCAGTACACCGCCTCGGATCCGGCATATTTCGGCCGCCAGGCGCGCCGCTTCGTGGAGCTTGGCGCGACGCTGGTGGGTGGCTGTTGCGGCACCACGCCCGCGCACATCGAAGCGGTCGCCGCGGCGGTCAGCGGTATGCGGCGGATGCCCTCGCCCGCGTCGGTCGAGGGCGTGCGGTTTCACTCGGTCGATTCGCGCGGATCGGCGCCCGCCGATAGTGACCACGCCCAGGTCAGCCCGGTGCTGGAGACTGCCGCCCGAGGGGAGCTGATCGTCGCCTGCGAGCTGCCGCCACCGCTTGGCGCGGATGCGCTGCGCGCGGTGAGCGACGCGCAGGCGCTGGCAGCGTCCGGCTGCCGTGCCGTGATCGTCGGTCCAGTGGAAAGCACGCGGGTGCAGGCGAGCCCGGCGAGTATCGCCTTGCTGGTCCAGCAGCGGGTGCCTGAGCTGGAGGTGATCCTGACCGCCACGACGTGGGAAAAGAGCCTGATGGTCCTGCAAGCGGATCTGCTGGGGACGTATGCCTTCGGCATTCGCCACGTGGTGTGCCGGACGGGGACGCCGCCGCTGCACGGCGACTATCCCAACGCGGCCGGGGTGTGGGAGGTGGATTCGCTCGGGCTGATCGACGTCTTGCGTGGTCTGAATGAGGGTCGCGACTACAACGGGATTCCAGTTGGCCGACCAACAACCTTCGTCATTGGCGCCCGCGTCAATCCCGCGGCCAGCGACTTCACCCACGAAGTGACCACCGCTCGGCGGAAACTCTCGAGTGGCGCGAGCTTTCTGATCACGCCGCCGGTGTACGACCTGGAGGCGCTCGAGCGGCTGCTGGACGCCGTCGATCCGCCGGCCGACGTGCCGGTCCTCTTGGGGCTCATGCCGCTGCATGACCTGCGCCACGCGGAGTACTTGCAGCACGAAGTGCCGGATATGGCGGTGCCAGCCGGTGTTCTGGAGCGGATGTGCCGCGCTGGCGAAAGCGGTCCGGCGGTCGGCCGCGAAGTAGCGCTGGACCTGTTCCAGGCCGCGCGAGCCGGCGGTCGGGTACACGGCGTGGTGCTGTCGTCCGCATCTGGAGATGCCAGCGAAATGGCAGAGCTGCTGCCACACCTCCTGGCTTGACGGACACCGGCGACCGCGACGTACTCCAGACGACGATCGGCACGTTGCAGGCCCAGAACGCGGCGCTGCGACAACTGGTCAATATCCACGACCGGCTGGGCGCCCTTGTCCTGCAAGGCGCCGACGTCGCGTCGGTCACCCATATGCTTTCGGACCTCGTTGGCCGGCGGGTGTTGCTGCTGGATGCCCTTCTGCAGTTGGTGGCGGTCGCGCCGGCGTCCGAGCAGTTCCGCTGGGCGCCCAGCCAGGGCTATGTGCAGGCGTTGCTGGCGACGCTGGCGCGGGAACGCCGTCCGCTGCGGGTGCCGCCAATGCTGGATTCTGGCGTGGACGCCAGTTGTGTGCTGGCGCCGGTAGCCGTTGGCGAGGCGATTTTCGGCTACCTCGCAATTCTCGCTCCGGCGGAGGACCGTGCCGGTCGGGCCGATGACCTGGACCTGCAGATCGTCCAGCACGCCGCCAACGTCTACGCGCTGTCAATGCTCCGCGAGCGCATGGCCGCCGAAGTCGCGCGCCAGCTCAAGGACGAGCTGTTCGAGGGCTTGCTGGTGGGTCGTACCCAGGACGAGCGTGTTGCGCGCGAGCGGGCGATGCGGCTGGGCTACCGGCCGGAGGTGGTGTATCGGGTCGTGCTGGTGGTAGCCGAGTCCACGGAGACGGCCGCTGACGAACGACCGGAAACGATTGCCCGGCGCCGCCGGTTGCTGGAGAGCCTGGCGGAGCTGAGTGAGCGGCGGTCGACGGAGGCATTTGCCGCCGTGCGCGACGACGAGCTGGTGGTGCTGTTGCCGGACGTCGACGACGCGCGCGAGCTGGGACGCTCGGCGATCCAGCAGGCTGCCTCGCTGGTACCGGATTGGCGCGTGACCGTGGGGGTTGGCGGTCCATGCGCCAGCGCCAGCGCAATTGCGCGCTCATACGCGCAGGCGCGGCGTGCGCTGGAGACCGCTCAGCGGTTCGGCAACCAGGGCGACGTGGTCGTCTTCGAAGACCTGGGCGTCTACCGGCTGTTGTTCCACGTGAGCGATCCGTCGGAGCTGCGCGGCTTTACGGAGCAGGTGCTCGGCCAGCTAGTGGAGTACGACCAGCGGCACAATGCCGACCTGGTGCGGACGCTCGCGACGTTTCTGGACCACAATGGCAATTTGCAGGCGACGGCACGGGAGCTGAACCTGCACGTCAACAGCGTGGCGTACCGAATGCAGCGCATTCGCGCGATCGCGGGGCTGGACTTCGAACAAAGCGAAGATCGCCTGCTGGCGCAGGTGGCCCTCAAGATTCTCAATGGAGCCCGAGCGTGACCAGGCACTAAGGTAGTGCTGTGGATCGGCTCTTCATCACCATCGGCGCGCTCAGCGGGTTTCTCGCCGTCGGCCTGGGCGCCTTTGGGGCGCACTCTCTCCGGGACCGGCTGAGCGCGGACATGCTCCAGGTCTTCCAGACGGGCGTGAGCTACCAGATGTACCACGCGCTGGCGCTCATCGGCGTCGGCATTCTGCTCGGCCGTTTCTCCGTGGACGGTTCGCCCTGGCTCTCGGCCAGTGGCTGGCTCTTCGTTGCAGGCACCATCCTGTTCTCGGGCAGCCTCTATCTGTTGTCGCTGACCAGCACGTCCTGGCTCGGCGCCATCACGCCGCTCGGCGGAGTCGCCTTTCTGCTAGGCTGGCTCGCCGTGGCGATCGGTATCTGGCGCTAAACGAATCCAGCCAGCCAGCTCAGCTCGCGCTCGCCGCCTGATCGTCGCTGGCCACGCTCCCGGACGCGCGCCGCGCGTCGATCTCGTCGCACACCGCCAGGCCGTTGCGCGCCCAGCAGATCTCCGCCCGCGCCCGAGCGATGAGCCCCTCGAGCGCGTGGATCTTGAACTTGATGATGTTGTCGTGCTCCTCGATCGGCTGCCGCGACAGCCACACTTCGACGAGCTCCGCGCGACGTTCACGTATCGCATCCTCGCGCGCCTGCCACTGCTCCATCCGCCACTGGAACTGGGCGATGTGCGCTCTGAGCTGCTCGCGGACGGACTCGATCGGCGCCAGGTCGAAAAAGGCCGCCTTCAGCATGATCGGGTCGCGCTGGGCGGGCAGCGGCACGAAGTCCGTGGCCCAGCGACGCAGCTCGGCCATGCCCGCCTCGGTCACCGAGTAAATGCGCTTTTGCGCGCGACGACCGCGGGGCGCCACCTTGGCCTCGACCAGTCCTTCGGCTTCCATGCGGCGCAGCTCGGGATAGATCTGGCTCTGGGGCGCCGACCACAGGTAGCCCACCGTGCCCTGGAAGTGGCGAACCAGGTCGTAGCCAGTCAACGGGGTGTCCTTGATGACGCCGAGAAGCGCGTGCCGCAAGCTCACTGGAGCCAGCAGTATACGTGGCACGCTGGGTTAGAATGGGTCTTTAGGTATCGCGATACCGATCTGCGGACCTTGGGGGTTGCGAGCGAGCGTGAAAGTCTTCGTCTTCGATTTGCTGCCCTACGGCGAGAACCTGGACCACCTGAAGAACGGTGCGACCGAGCTGCCGTGGCCTCTCGCGAAAAAACACTTCACACCCGAGGTTGCCGTGCGCACCTACGCCGAGCACCTCGACGCCTGGGAGGAGATCGACAAGCTCGGCTACGACGGTGTCGGTTTCAACGAGCATCACACGTCGCCGTACGGCCTGATGAACTCGCCCAACCTGCTCGCGGCCTCGGCGGCGCAGCGGACCAGACGCCTCAAGCTGTTGATCTACGGCAATTTGCTGCCCATCCACGAGCCGCTGCGATTGGCCGAAGAGCTGGCGATGCTCGACTGCTTGTCGAACGGTCGGATCATCTCGGGCTTCGCGCGCGGCATTCCGCGCGAGCACAACGTCTATAACGTGCCGCTCGCGGATTCGCGCGCCCGCTTCGAGGAGGCCTGGGAGATCATCCGTCGGGCGTGGACCGAAGAGGTCTTCTCCCACCAGGGGCAGTTCTGGACCTATCACGACGTGGCGATCTGGCCGCGGCCGGTGCAGCAGCCGCATCCGCCGGTCTGGGTGCCGGTGACGGCCAGCAAAGAGACGATCGAGTGGGCGGGCAAACACAATATTCCGATCACACCCGGCATGTCGTCGCATCGCGGCGTGCGCGAGGACGTCATTCGCTACTACGCGCGCCAGCTCGAGCAACACGGCCACCACATCACGCCAGGCCACCTGGTGATCAGCGCCGAGGTCTACGTCGCCGATAGCAAGGCCCAGGCGGTCGACGAGGCCGGACCGTACGCGCTGTACTTCAACCGCACGCTGTTCAGCCACGGCAACATCACCGAACGGGATCTGCAGGCGGAGGCTGGCTACGTCAGCAACGCGTCGCACGACTATTTGCGACCCGAGCACGTTGCGCTCGTCTCCGGCAGCCGCGAGCGCTACCGGAGCATGACAATGGAAGGCATCCGTCAACTGGCGGAGAACATGCCGTGGGGAACGGCCGACGAAATCGTCGAGCGCATCATCAGCGCCGCCGACCACGCGGGTGCCAATCAGGTAACGGTCAGCCTCAATCGTGGCGCGATGCCGCACGAGATGTTCATTCACCAGATTCGTCGCTTCGCCAGCGAAGTCCTGCCACGCTTGCAGGCGCACGAGGTCACGGGCGTTCCGGTGGTCGACGAACTGGCGTTTCGCTCGTGATCGGACTGCTTTAGCTCGCCTCGTCGACGATCTCCAGCACCCACTCAGTCAACAGTTCCAATTGGCTGACGCTGAGGCGCTCGTGGACGCTGTGGCACGCCGCTTCGAGCAGGGCGGCCACGCTGGCTTTGGCGTCGGCGCCGAGGACCGTGTCGTCAGCAGCATGCGCGCGAGCGCGCCTTCGCCGCCTGACGGCGAATCCACCCGCGCCAGCCGCTCAAACGTGGCGACGACTCGGTCTCGATCCGGGCGCGCTGGCGACACGCCGAGCATCGTACCGTCCAGGTATGTCGATCAGCGTGTACGACTACCGCTCCAACCTGAGCAATCTGGTCGTCCAACCCCAGATTCGCTCGCGATTCCGCGTCGTCGAGCTCGGGCCGGTGCCCCAGGTACATAGCCACGACCTGGGCAGCGAGACGTTCGTCGTAATGCAAGGCCAAATCGAGTTCACCGTCGCCGGCGAAAGCGTGGTCGCCCAGCAGGGACAGGCGATCTACGTACCGCCGCGGACAACGCACGCAGTGCGGGCGGTGGGCGATGAGCCTGGAGTTATGTACCTGAGCGTGTCGCCTCACGTCGAGCCGACGCACACCTTCTATGCCGCCGACGGCCAGCAGCTGCCACCTCGCTATGGCGTGTGGCGCGAAGCTGGCGGCGGCGAGCCGTCGTCCGAGGCTCCCCGCGCCGAATTGCACGCCGCCTACACCGCGGCCGCGCGGCAATTGGCAGACCTGGCCCAGACCAACGCGGCCACCGCCCAGACCACGACGACCACCGACGACCTGTGGTCTGCGCTGCGGCCCTTGCTGCAACATGTCGAGGAGCTCGAGCGCACCTGGAATGCACTGGCCATCACTTGAGCTGCTTGCTGAGCCCGGTTGCGCGCGGACGTTCTGGTCACGCGCCACGGTCAGGATGCCGTCACGCGCAGTGCCCCACACACAAAGGGGAAACGGTTGGTGAGACCTGTCCGAGCGCTGAGCCTTTCGCCGACGCGCAATATATTCCGAGGTCATGTCCAGCGCGGTCATCTCGCAGCCGAGGCGGACGACGCTGGATCGAATGGCTCAATCAGTATTCAGCCGTCGATATCCCACGGGCCGAGTGAGCTACAGATCGCCCGACCTGGAGTTGGTTCGAATCCAACCTGCATCGCTCGGATTCCAGCACTGCGCGTGCGGAGTGCACGAGCGTATGTTCCGTCAGCACCGAATCATCGATGTGGGATTACGCTCGCGTGTCGCACAAACAGACGCACACTCCGTCCTGGTTTTTCCACACGCTCGTAAACCGTCGTTCAATGCTTTGTCCGGCGATCAGACCTGCGCCTGGCGCGTCACTGATTGGTTGAATCGTCTCCAGGCCCCACCGACCAGCGTGTCCTGAGCTTACAATCACACATATGCTGACCACCAAAGAGAACGAGCGACTCACTCGAGTCGGCCGCGGGACGCCGATGGGCGAATTCCTGCGCCGCTTCTGGCTGCCGGCGCTGCTGTCCGACGAGCTGCCCCAGAACGACGGCGATCCGATTCGCACGCGCACCCTCGGCGAGGACCTGGTGGCCTTCCGCGACACCAACGGCAACGTCGGCATCGTCGACGCCTTCTGCCCGCACCGTCGCGCGCCGTTGTTCTTCGGTCGCAACGAGGAGTGCGGACTGCGCTGCGTCTACCACGGCTGGAAGTTCGACACCACGGGTCAGTGCGTGGACATGCCGAGCGAACCCGCCGAGTCGGACTTCAAAGACCGCCTGAGGGTCAGGGCCTACCCGACCTATGAGGTCGGCGGCATGATCTGGGTCTACATGGGCCCGAAGGAGCTGCAGCCGCCGCGGCCGCCCGAGATGCCCTTCACCCTGGTGCCGGACAACGAGCGACGCGGACTGAAGTTCCTGGTCGAAGCCAACTGGCTGCAGTGCCTGGAGGGCGAGCTGGACACCGCCCACGTGTCGTTCCTGCACTCGACATTTGGCGATGACGGGACCGGTATTCAGAATCTCGTCCGCGACGATGGCTACACCAACGATCGTCACCCACGCTTGTTTGCGCTCGATACGGACTACGGGTTCGTCTACGGCGGTCGCCGCGCGCAGCGCAAGGGCAACTATTACTGGCGCGTCACGCAGTTTTTGATGCCGATGACGGCGCTCATTCCGTCCGCTTCCGGATACAGCGGCGGCGCGACGATCTGGATGCCCATCGACGACAACCACTGCTGGCGCTACCTGGTGGGCGGCACACGACCGGTGCGGGAGTGGAATACACCGGGGGATGTCAGGTCGCGGCGGCCACTTCTGCCGACGGAGCCCGGCACATTCCGCTTCCCGGATGGCAAAGAGATCGACACCCGCCTGGCGAAGTTCCGCCACGCCAATATGTACGGGCTGGACCGCGACCGGCAACGCAAGCTGAGCTTCACCGGTATCCCGTTCATTCCCACGCAGGATCAGGCGATGACCGAAGGCATGGGCTACGTCTGCGACCGGAGTGAAGAGCATCTCGGCAGCAGCGACATAGCAATCATCCACATGCGGCGGATGATGCTGCGGATGCTCGACAACCTCGAAAAAGGCACGGAGCCCTACGCGCCGGCGCACCCTGAGGTCTACAGGGTCCGCCCGCTGGACGTGGAGTCGGACCACGCGGAGCTGCCGGACGTGCTGCAGGAGTACAGCGAGGACGCTCGCATGCCCGTGCTGGTCTGAGGATTGTCTGGAGGGAGCCCTGAGGTGCGCCTATGACTGACACCCTGGCGGCGCGCCTGGCGCGCCTGGATACCTGCGGCGTCTCGGACGCCATGGATCGTCTCGGGCTGATGGGCGCCGTCCAGGGACTGCGACCGATGTGGCCCTGCCCGCGTATCGCCGGTCAGGTGATCACGGTGCGCCTGCGACGCGCCGAACCGGGCGACCACTCGCCGCGTCACCTCGGCACCGCCGCGATCGAAGCCGGGGGGCCCGAGCAGGTCATCGTGATCGAGCACCACGATCGTGAGGACGCGGCCGGCTGGGGCGGCATCCTGTCGCTGGCCGCGCGTTTGAAGGGCATCGAAGGTGTCATCGTGGACGGCACCTGTCGTGACGTCGACGACAGCCGCGAGGCTGGCTTCCCGGTGTTCGCACGCGCGGCGACGCCGATGACCGCGCGCGGCCGTGTGGTCGAGGCGTCGATGGGCGAGCCAATTCGGGTCGGCGACCTGCACGTGTCGCACGGCGACTACGTAATCGCCGACTGGAGTGGCGCGGTGTTTCTGCCGGCCGACCGCGCCGAGGAGATCGTCACGACCGCCGAGGGCCTGCAAGCGCGCGAAGCCGCCATGGCCGAGGCGGTGCGCGCGGGCAAATCCGTGGTCGAAGTGATGGGAGCAAGCTACGAATCGATGCTGGGACAACACGCATGAGCGCCGACGCCACCGTTGACGGCCTGCGCGAGCTGCCAACCGCGACGATCTCCGACGCGCTCGATCGCCTGGCCATCGTGGGCCAGTGCCTGGGGATCGCGCCGCTGGACCCGAGGTTCCGACTGTGTGGTCGCGCCTTTACCCTGCGCTATCGGCCAACCGGGGCCGTCGAGCGCGGCAACGTGGGCGACTACATCGACGACGTGCCCCCGGGCGACATCGTCGTCCTGGACAACGCCGGACGACTGGACTGCACCGTGTGGGGTGACATCCTGACCGCCGTGTCGCATCGGCGTGGCGTGGGTGGCACGGTCATCGACGGCGTATGTCGAGACGTGACGCGAGCCCTGGACCTGGGGTATCCGATCTTCTCGCGCGGACGCTACATGCGCACCGGCAAGGACCGCGTCGAGGTGGAAAGCCAGGGCGCCCCGATCTCGCTGGGCGAGGTCCAGGTGCGTCAGGGCGACATCCTGGTGGGCGACGCCGACGGCATCCTGGTGATCCCCGCCGTGCGCGAATCAGAAGTCCTGGAAGTGGCGCGCGAGATCGAAGAAGCCGAGCAAGCGATCGAACGCGAGACGGCCAAAGGCACGCGCCTGGACGAGGCACGCCGCGTGTTTCGGTATCACCAGCTGCAAACGCACTGATCGACAAGCACGGCCCTTGTCGGCGCCGGCTGTCGGCCGGTAGTCTCGTCGCGGCGCATCAAGTCTTTGGGGGGTCTACGTGAGCCGACCTGGTTCGAGATCGCCGCAATCCCGAATAGCTAGCTGCCGCGGGTTCGTCGTGAATAGTCGCCGGTGGGCGCGCGGGCTGGCCCTGCTGGTGCTTGTGGGCGCCGCGTGCACCGGTCCGGCGCCCGCGGCGCCGACGAGCGCGCCCGCCGCTGCGCCCACCAGCGCGCCGGCCGCGGCGGCCAGCCCGGCCGCCGCGCCAGCCGGGTCGCCCGTGGCTTCACCCGCCGCCTCACCAGCCGCATCGCCAGCCGCGTCGCCGGCTGCCTCGCCATCGGCGCTCGCTTCGCCGAGCCCGGCGGGCGGGGTCTCCACTGGCGCCGCCGCGCCCGCGCCAGCCGTCGCGGCTCCCGCCGCCGCCAACCTGTCGGTCACGCTGGCAGGTAAGTGCGGTCTGGGCAATGGCCAGAAGGCCACCGGTACGCCTATCAACGTGGGCGCGATCGTGACCAAGCAGCCCGGCGTCGACTTTACGGATATCACCAACACGGCGATGGCGTACTTCCAGTGCGTCAATGACAACGGCGGGATCAACGGCCATCCGGTCAACTATCTCGTGGAGAATGAGCAGACCAACGCCCAACAGGTGGCAGCATTGGCTGCCAAGCTCATCCAGGACGAAAAGGTGGTGGCCCTGGTCGGCAGCACCAGTCTGATCGACTGCGCGGTGAACCACCAGTTCTACGAGCAGAACAATTTCAACCTGATCGCGGCTGGTGTGCCGTACGAGTGCTTCAACACTCCGAACATAGCGGCCGTCAATATGGGCCCGTACTACAGCACGCTCGGAGCCGCGCAGTATCTCGCCAGACAGGGCGTCAAGTCCTGGGTAACCGTGAGTGGCAACGCCCCAGGCGCCGACCATGACAACTCCGGCCCGGCGTCGTTCGCCAAGATCACCCCCGGCATCAGTGACAACGGCGTCTACCTCGAGAACCTGCCCATCTCCGACGCGAACAGCCTCGTGCTCCAGCTGGTCCAGGCGGCCGGACCAGGCGGAGGCGTCATCATCAATCTGACCCCACCCGAGGGTCTCAAGATCTTGCAGGCCGCCGAGCAACAGGGCCTGATCGACCAGGTCGCGTGGGCGTGGTCGACGCCGGGCAACGACGCGTCGGTAGCGCAGGCGTTGAATTCCAGCTGGAACGGCAAGCTCGGTATCAACGCCGAGCTGAACCTGATCGATTCCACCGGACCCTCCAACACGCTTTACCAGCAGGTGGTCAAGCAGTATGCGCCGAACGTGCCGCTGGGCAGCTTCGGACAGATGGGCTTCCTGGCCGCCGACATCTTCACCAAAACCGCACTGCAACTGCCGGAGGATCAGCTCACACCCCAGGGGGTGAACGCGGCCATCCGCCAGATCAAGGATTACCAGACGGACCTGCTGTGCAAGCCCTGGTACTTTGGGGATCTGCCGTACCACGTGCCCAATAACTGGGATCGAACCGTCGGGCCTCAGAATCAGAAGATGGTGCAAAAAGAAGACTGCTTCGAGATCGCCGCGATTCCCGAAAGCAACCTGGGGCAGATCCGCCAGGCAGAGCAGCAACAGGGGCTCAGCCAGTAGCGGGATGCCTGACCTGCGCCCATTTCTGATCCTCGGCCTGGCGCTGGGCGGCGTGTTCGCGCTGTCCGGCGTGGGCATGGTGGTGCTCTTCCGCGCGACGGGCGTGCTGAACCTGGCGTATGGGGCAGTCGGCGCGTGCGGCGCGCTGATCGCCTGGTCCATGATCAACGTGCTCAACCTGCCCAACTGGCTCGCCTACCTGGTGGCGATCGCCTTCGGCGGCCTGGTGACCCTGCTCTACGGCAGCATCTTCGGCCCTCGACTGGCCGAACGCGATCCACTGGTCAAGGCCATCGCCACGCTCGGGCTGACGCTCATCCTGCTGGGCGTCATGTCCTGGGGCTGGAGCTACGAAGCGCACTCCCTGGTGCTCCCCACCACGGCGATCGGCTTCACCCTGGGCGGCGTGCGCGTGAACCTGACCCAGATCCTGGGTCTCGGTCTGGGCATCTTCGTCACGCTGTTCACGGCCGCGTTCCTCCGCTATACCAAGCTGGGAGTGGCCATGCGGTCACTGGCGAATCACCGTGAGACCACTGCCATGCTCGGTGTCCCGGTGCGACAGGTGGAGGCCGCCGCCTGGCTCGGCACCGGGCTGCTGGCGGGCGCGACCGGGCTGTTGCTGGCGACGCTCGTCGGCCTGGATATCGTCGGTCTGACCTTCCTGGTGATCGCGTCGTTGGCGGCGGCATTGATGGGTCAACTGCGATCGCTGACGGTCACCATGCTGGCTGGCCTGGCGATCGGCATCGTTCAATCGTGTTTGACGGGATTCGCCGCCGTCAGTTCGTATCGGACGCTCACGCCGTTCGTGTTCGCGATTATCGCCTTGCTGTGGTTCGGCTTCGCGCGGGGCACGCGGTTGAGCAGCGGATGAAGGGCCTTGCGCTCGAATCGGTGACGCTGCGCCGGGCGCTCGTCGTCGGTCTGGTGTTGCTGGTGGTGTGGGTGCTGGTGCCCATCGTCCTGTCCACGTTCTGGGTACAGATCCTCACTTCGGTGGCCGTCTACAGCATCGTCACGCTGAGCCTGGCCCTGCTGGCAGGGCGGGTCGGACTGGTGTCACTGGGCCAGATCGCCCTGCTGGCGGTGGCGGGTTGGATCGCGTTGAGGCTCGCATTCGCGTTCGACCCGCCGTACCCCCTGCTGTTGGTCGTGACCGGTGTGCTGACCGGCATTTTCGGGACCTTGATCGGGCTGCCAGCGCTGCGGCTGAGCGGCCTGTACCTGGCCCTGATCACGCTCATGGCCGCCTCGGCCATCACCCAGATCCTCGCCGCCGTCAACTTTCCCAACGGCGGTGAAGGCTTCCTCGGCGAGTCGGCGTCGGCCGCGGGGGCGAATGCGGCGATCGTCGCACGGCCCGACTGGATGGCTTCGGACGCCGCCTTCTTCCGAGTCGCGGTCATCGTCGCGGCGCTGATGTTCCTGCTCGGGGTGTGGCACGTGCACGGCAAGGCAGGCCGCGCCTGGGCGGCGATCCGCCAGAGCGAGTCGGCCGCCATCGCGGCGGGCGTCAACGTCACGCAATACAAGCTATGGGCGTTTGCGCTCGCCTCGTTCATGACCGGCGTGGCGGGCTGTCTGCTGGCCGCCAGCGCGGGCGGGCTAACCACGTACGCGTTTCCGGCGCCGGATTCGATCACCATCCTGGCGGTCGTCCTGATGGGGGGCATCTTCAACTTCTGGGGTGCGATCGTGGCCGCGGTGCTGATGAAGCTCTTTCCCGAGATCCTCAAGAACTTCCGCATTCCCGCCGACGTGCTGACCATCCTGTTCGGGGTCGGCGTGCTGCAAGCGATGACGACCGCGCCATCGGGCATCTCGGTACAGATGGGCCGCGACCTGACGAACCTGGGCCACCGCCTGGGTCGACTGGCCGGCCGGCGCTCGACGGCCCGCTCCAGTTCGTGATCGAGATCAGCGGGCTGACGGTCCGCTTCGGGGGCGTGACACCGCTCGACGACGTGTCACTCGAGTTCCCGACCGGGACGTGCGGACTGATCGGGCCCAACGGCGCGGGCAAGACGACGTTCTTCAACGTGCTGAGCGGCTTTGTGACACCCGCGAGCGGCAGCGTGCGCGCGTTCGGGACCAACTTGCTGGGGATGCCCAATTACCAGCGCGCGCGTTGGGGCCTGCGACGGACGTTTCAGACCGAGCAGGCGATCGAGGCGCTGTCAGTGTTCGACAACGTCGCGATGGTGCACGAGCACTGCTGCCAGGGACGGGGTTCACGCCGGCGGGAGGACGTGCTCGATGCCATCCGGTTCGTCGGTCTGGACGTGGAGCCTGGCGAGAAGGTCGGCACGCTCGGGGCGCGCGACCGCCGTCTCGTCGAGGTCGCCCGCGCGGTGGTCGGCGAGCCACGTGTGGTGCTGCTCGACGAGCCGGCCGCCGGGCTGCCTGAAGACGAGACGCGGCACCTCGGCCAGATGATCCAGCGCATCCCGCGCAACCGCGGCGCACTGGTGATCCTGGTCGACCACGACATGAGCCTGGTATCCGCGTGCTGCGAGGTCACGGCCGTGCTCGACTTCGGCAAGCTCATCGCCTCGGGATCCACCGCGGAGGTGCTGCGGAACGAACACGTCGTGCGCGCCTACCTCGGCACGGAGGAGCGCCTGTGAGCGGTGAGGCGCTGGCGCTGCGCAACCTGACCGTGGCGCGCGGGACTCGCGAGGTGGTGCGCGGCGTGACGCTCGACATCCCACCCGGCGAGGTGACGACGTTGCTGGGGCCGAATGGAGCGGGGAAGTCGAGCCTGGTGCTCGCCGTGGGAGGTGTGCTGCGCCCCAGAGCTGGCCAGGTGCTGCTCGGCGAGCGCGACCTGACGCCGCTGCCCCCGGAGAAGCGACGCCAGGCCGGAGTGGCGGTGGTGCCCGAGGGCCGCCGCCTGCTGCCCGACCTGACGGTGGCCGAAAACCTGCAGGTCGCCACCTACGCGATGAGCCGCACGCAAGCCGCGAGCGGTGTTGAGTATGTCCTCAGCTTGTTCCCGGAGCTGAAGGAGCGCTGGACCGTCCAGGGGCGGTACCTGTCGGGCGGCCAGCAGCAGATGGTGGTGCTGGCCCAGGCGATTGCCTCCCGGCCGTCGATCCTGCTCGTGGACGAGCTGTCGCTGGGCCTGGCACCGGTGGTCGTGAAGCGACTGGTACCCGTGCTGGCCGGTCTGGCCGAATCGGGCGTGGGCGTGCTGCTGATCGAGCAGTTCGCCCACGTGGCGCTGGGCCTGGCGCGCAGCGCGTACATTCTTGAAGGCGGCAGCATCCGTTACCACGGTACGGCCAGCGAGCTGCGCGAGAAGCCGGACCTGCTGAAATCGGCCTACCTCCTTCGCACGGGTTAGCAGGTGTACCCTCCCGGAGTTATGCAAGTCGCGATTGGCACGTACGACCACACGAAGGGCCTCAAAGACGGCACCGTCAAGACACCAGGGGTTGACTTTGATTTCGTCGACGTTTCGCCGATTACGCGGGCGTTCCGTCCGATGGCAACCCAGCAGGCGTACGACGTCGGCGAGATGGCGCTGGTCACCTACATGCTGGCGCGCGTCTACAAGAAGCCGGTCCTGGGTCTGCCGATCGTCCTGGTGCGCTCGTCGCTGTTACCGGGCCTGGTGACCTCCAGCAGCTCGTCAGTGTCTGATCCGCGCGAGCTAAAGGGCAAAACCCTGGGCGTCCGCTCGTACACGCAGACCAGCGGCGTGTGGGTGCGTGGCATCCTGCAAGAGGCCTTCGGGCTCGATCTGGGCTCGCTGAAGTGGGTCACGTTCGAGGGCGCGCATCTGGACGAGTACATCGATCCGCCGAATGTCTCGCGCGCGCCAGCAGACGCCAATATTGCCGAGATGGTCAAAAGCGGTGAGCTGGCGGCCGCGATTGGCGTGCCGGCCGGCGAAGGCATCCGCCCGTTCCTGGCGGACCCGGCCAAGGCCGAGGCCGACTGGGCCGCGAAGTCCGGCGTGCGGACCGTCAATCACATCGTGACCGTCAAGCAGTCGCTGGTGAACGCGGACTCCTCGTTGCCTGGCAAGCTGACGGACCTCTTCGAGCGCGCCCGCGGCAGCAACGGAGCCTCGGTCCCGCCGATCGGGATCGAGCCGAATCGCAAAGCCTTCGAGGCCCTGGCGCGCTTCGCCTACGAGCAAAAGATCACCCCCACAAAGATGACGCCAGAAGAGCTCTTCCCCACGGCAATCAAGGCAAGAGTCTAATAAGAGGCTTCGGCGCGGCCCTGCCCCACCACCTCTCCCTCTGGGAGAGGTCGCGCGAAGCGCGGGTGAGGGATAGCTGTCATTTCGCTGGTACGCGGCCCTCACCCCCGACCCTCTGCCAGGGGGAGAGGGAGCGTATTTAGATTTGGAGTTAGCTAGCTAGCTAGGTATCTTGCAGCTGCCGATCATGGGTAGTGAGTCGGCGGGGAAGGTCTGGACTACGTCTTCTTTCTGGCCGTCCACCTTCAGCAGGTAGTAGTTGGTGCGCCCCTGGTGGTCGTCGGGGTTGATGATGACGGGACCGTCCGGGAAGTCGGGGCCTTGCGGCACGTTCAGGTTGGCAAAGGCCGAGACCAGCTTGTCGGTGTCCGCCTTGCCCGTGAAGTTGGCCTGGCGCATCGCGTAGACCAGCGACATCATGGACAGGTAGGCGTTGTAGCCGTTGTTGCTGCCAGGGGTGACATGGTCAGCGCCACCCAACGGACCCAGGAAGTCCGCATCCTGACCCTTGGCCACCGCGAGCCAGTCGGCGATGTACCTGGCGTCGTCGGCGTTGCCGGGAATACCGTCGGACGGCCGAGTGCCGGTGATGTACGCGCCGTTGAGCGCGTCGGGATACACGCCGGCGAACGACTCTTTGCCGAGCCCTGTGACGATGGCCAGCTTCTGATTGATGCCGAACTGCGCGATCACGCTCATGACGCGCGCCAGGTCGGTGCCCGTCTCGGAGATTTGCAGCACCTGAATCGAGCCGTCGGTCGGCACCTTGGTGACGTACGGGGTCACGTTCGGCTCGCCGAGCGGTACGGCGATCTGATTCTGCTGCTGCAGCTCCGCCCCGTCAGCCTGCAAGGCCGTCTGCAGTGACTGCAGGTTCGACTGGCCGAGCGCGTAGTCGGGGTAGATGATGCCCCACTTGGTGCCAAGCTGCTCGACCTCCGCCTTGGTGGTCGGCGCGAACGTCTGGTTGCCCGCGGGGTACACGCGGAAGGTGTACTTGTCGCACTGCTGCGAGGTCAGCACGTCGCTGGCGCAGCCGTTGGTCGCGATGTAGACCAGCTGCAGCTTGGAGGCCAGCCCTTCGACGCCCAGGCACTCGGGACTGAACAGCCCGCCGGCGAGGACGTCGACGTTGTCCTGTTGCGCAAGCTGGGTAGCCAGGTCCAGCGCCTGCGTCGCGTCGCCCTTGGGATCGACGTAGACCACCTTCAGGGGATGACCGTTGATGCCGCCGGTCGCATTGGTGCGCTGGACGACCAGGTCCGTGCTGATGCGCATGAGCGCGCCCTCGATCGCGCCGACGCCGGTCACGTCATCCATGACGCCCACGGTGATCGGCGTGCCGGTCGGCGGGGCGGCCGCGGCGGCTGGCGCGGCGCCGGTGGTCGCCCCCGCGGCAGCTGGACTGGGCGATGCGGCGGGCGAGGCGCCTGGTGACACGGCCGGCGAGGCCGCCGGCGAGCCAGCCGGAGC
>JAFAOS010000347.1 GCA_019247515.1 Chloroflexota bacterium
CCAGAGATCTGCCGCCTGCCCTGACCGCCAGCCCGCTGGTGCGGGGTCAGGTGGCCGCGACCCGTGTAACCGCGCAGCAACGACTGGTGGTCACCATTGGCGATGCCGTCCTGCGCGGGGTGTACATCAAGCAGCGGATCACCCTGCGGCCACGCTCGATCGACCCGCGCCAGCAGCGCAGTGGACGCCAGGAGCTGCATCGCCGCTACGCGGCACGGCGTTCCTGGTTATCCGGCGGCGCCGCACCAACGCCGCGCCGCCGAGATGTCCCGCTCGACGTCGTGATCGCCGCGGCCGAGTAGAGATGGGTTTCCTCGGCAGCGTGCGAACGCTCCCGGAATCCTCGACTGCCCGGTCCAATTCTGAGCCTACGCCCAAACCTGTCCCGACCTCACTCGCGGCACACGAAACTGATCCCACTCTTGCGGCCGCGCTGTTCGCCGCGTGGTCGGGCGATCCGGCGGTCGTAATCGCATCGCCGCCGGGCGCCGGCAAGACGCGCCTGGTCGTGCATCTCGCGGAGCAACTCCAGCGACGCGCTGGACTCAGGGTCGCGATCGCCGCTCAGACCCGCACGCAGGCACTCGATGTGACCAACCGGGCGGCGGCCATCGGTGCCCGCGTTGCGTTGCTTGGCTCGCGCGAGTCGCGGCGGCCCCTGGACCTCGATCCCCGCGCCGGCCACCTGGAGGGGGTCAACTTTTTGAGGAACTGGCGGGGGATTGTCGTCGCGACGACGGCCCGCTGGCTGTGGACGAGCGAGCGCGACTTCACGGCGGACATCTGCATCGTCGACGAAGCGTGGCAGATGAAATACGCCGACCTGGGCGGGCTCGGACCACTCAGCGCGCAGATTGTGCTGGTTGGCGATCCGGGCCAGATTGCGCCGGTCGTCACCGGCGACGCGCGCCGCTGGCGCGACTGGTCCGCCGGACCGCAGCGCCCGGCGCCACAAGCGTTGCTGGCGGCCTATCCGGAGTCCGTCACGAGGCTCAACCTGCGGCAGACCTGGCGCCTGGGACCGCCAACCACGGCACTGATCCAGCCGGCCTTCTACCCCGACCTCCCTTTCGACTCCGCGCGTCCGCCGCGCCATATCCAGCTCGGGGAAAGTGCGTTGCCGGAGCTCAGTCTCCAGCAGGTGCCGGTCATGGCCGGACCGGGTGATCCGGTCCTCGCGGAGACTGCCGCGGAACGCATCCGCGAGCTCATCGACGGGGGCGTCGTGGTGGATGCGAGCGGCCAGACAACGCCACTCCACCCCAGCGACGTTGCCGTGATCACTCCGCACGTCGAACAGGCCAGCGCGATCGCGGCCCGACTCGCGGACGTACCCGGCGTGCTCATCGGAACCGCGAACCAGGCCCAGGGCCTGGAACGCGAAGCGGTCGTGGTCATCCACCCCCTGGCCGGGTACCGCGAAGCTCCAGCCTTCGGTACCGACCTCGGCAGATTGTGCGTGGCGCTCTCCCGTCACCGCGCCCACGCCACCGTGCTCGTCGACGCCGACACGGATGCCGTGCTGCGGCACGCGCAAGCCGAAGCGCCCGGCAACACCACGCTGGCCGTCCAGCAGCACGTGCTGGACACGCTCGCCCTCAGCTGAAACGCCGCGCCAGTTCAGTTCAGACGGAGGCACTTCCTTATGTCGCTGCATCCCAGACCGCCCACGCCGTCCCGCCCTCCACGAGCTCCCACGCGTAGCAGGGCATGACCGAGGCCCAGAGCCCGGACAGCCTCGACGCACACGTCGACCAGGCCGTGCGGACCATCACCGCCGTCGTGGCCGCGACCACGCTCGAGCTGCAGCCAATGTTGCACCTGGTGGGTCCGAGCGGCGCGGTCAGCGTCGCCGTGCTCGCCGCTACACGCGGCGGCCAGGACATCGCCCGCGGAGCGCGCTGGCTGGTCAACGAACAACAGCCGCGCCACGCCATCCTGCTGAGCGAGTCGTGGGCAGTGCGGCCGGGGCTGCCGGCTCGCGACCCGCACATGGCCGCGGTGCTGGCCGGTCATCTGCGGCCGAGTCAGCTACCGCCGGCCAAGCGGAGCGAACTGCTAGTGCTGTACGCGGAGAGCCGCGACGGACTGGTGCGCCAGCGTGGGTATCCGATCGAGCGCACCCCGAGCGGTCATCGGCGGCTGGTGCCGCAGGACTGGTTCGCCGGTCGGAGCAAGTCGGTCGAGTCCCGTTTCCGGCCGCCGAGCGTTATTGGTCTGCCGCCGTGTGCCGCCTGTGGCCACCAGCGGGCGCGGCCGTGCTTGCCGGGCTGATTGGATGGAAGGGAGAAGATGTTGGTCATGAGTGACTACTCCTGTTCTGATAGGCCCCGCCGCTCGTAACGGGTGATGCGGGCCGAACGACTACGGGACTCCACGGCTCCGAGTCTGAGACGTCGCGCGAGACATGCACACCCATACAACCTTCACAGAGGGTGCACAGAGGGTGAATTTTCGACGTGGAGACTCACCTACAATGACTGGCCACGGGTATGAGCGAATCGCTCGGCGCGACCCGGTCTGGGACGACCGCGTTCGGAACGGTGCTGCGGTCGATGCGTCTGGCGGCTGGGCTGTCGCAGGCGGCGCTCGCGGAACAGGCAGGCCTCAGTGAACAGGCCGTGGGCGCGCTGGAGCGGGGTGACCGCACCACGCCGAGGCCTGCAACGGTCGTCTTGCTGGCAGACGCGCTGGGTGCGAGTCCGGCCGAACGCCAGCGGCTGCTTGCTGCGGCACACGCCGACGCGCAGCCGACCGGCGGAGATGCCGCGGCATACGCTGAGCAGCGGCCGACGGAGAGAGAGCGGCCGACCGACACAGGTGCCGCGTCGCTGGCTGGGCGCGGCCTGCTCGTGCCGCCGACACCCTTGCTCGGTCGGCAGCAGGACATTGCCGCGGTTCGCCAGCTGGTGTCTCCATCCGGCGGTGCGGCCCGCCTGCTCACCCTCATCGGGCCAGGCGGAGTCGGCAAGACTCGCGTCGCGCTGGCCGTGGCGCTCGCGCTCGTCGAGGCGTTTGCGAACGACGTCTGGTTCGTCGACCTCAGCCCGTTACGTGACTACCGTCTGGTCGCCGCCTCGGTCGCCAGAGCCCTCGATGTGCGCGAGTCAGGCGGGCGCAGCGCGCATGAGCTGCTGGTCGACGCGCTGCGTGAGCGTCAGGTGCTGCTCGTGCTGGACAACTTCGAGCACGTGCTCGACGCGGCGCCGCTCGTCGCCGATCTGCTGGCGAAGTGTCCGCGGCTCACGGTACTGGTGACGAGCCGGACGCCACTTCGCCTGCGAGCGGAGCGGCGGTTCATGGTCGAGCCGCTGTCGGTTCCGCGTGCCGATGCGCCGCAGACGCTGGAAACGATCACGAACTCGCCCGCGGTCCAATTGTTCGTGGATCGTGCACAAGCGATCGCTCCAGACTTCCAG
>JAFAOS010000352.1 GCA_019247515.1 Chloroflexota bacterium
ATGCGCGACCGTGACCAGTGACTTATCGACGAGCTGTCCCACCAGGTCCAGTATCTGCTCGCGCGCGATTCCGTCCCCCGAACAGATCGCCTCAGCCGCTTCGAGCGGCCAGCTGCCAACGAATACCGACAGCCGTGCAAAGAGCTGCTGCTCGGTTGCCGATAGCAACGCACAGCTCCAATCGAGCGTCGCCCGTAACGTCTGGTGTCGCGCGGGTGCGATGCGGGTGTTGCGCGCGAGCAGCTGAAGTGGTTCAGCCAGTCGCGTGGACAGCTCCTGTGGAGCCAATAACTGCACACGCGCGGCTGCCAGTTCAATAGCCAATGGGATACCGTCTAGCCGAACACAGATCTGGGCCACGGCGGGCGCATTCGAATCACTGAGCCGAAATCTGCTCTCAACAGCGGCAGCGCGATCTACGAACAGTTGTACGGCGTCGACCTCACGTATGGACTCGAGTGTCGGCGACTGCCGGAGATCAGGTACATCGAGAGAGGGCACGCGCCACACGGTTTCGCCAGCCACACCCAACGGTTCCCGGCTGGTTGCCAGGACCCAGAGGTCCGGAGAATATTGCAAAAGGTCCGCGATCAGCTCCGCACACTCCTGCACGAGGTGTTCGCAGTTGTCAAGGACCAGCAGCAGGTGCTTCGGCTGCAACCAACCGAAGAGCGCCTCTCGTAGTGGTTGACTATGGTGCTCCCGGACACCCAATGCTGCCGCGACCGCGTCGACAACGAGGCCGCGAACAGACAGCGATGCCAGATCCACAAAGGCGATGCCATTGCGATACAGAGGTGCACCTGCTTCCGCCGCGGCAAGTGCGAGTCGAGTCTTGCCAACTCCACCAGGTCCGACCAGGGTCACCAGACGGCGAACTCCGAGCAACCGTGCCAGTTCGACAAGCTCGGCATCACGCCCGACAAAACTCGTGTGCGCGACCGGAAACCGTCCGGAAAGCGGAGTCGTAGGGCGCGGCGGCACCACTGACCGCTGCCTGATTTGATCTGACGTCGGCGGCTGCTCGACCACACGACCGGCTTTCGCGATTGCGTCACCTGGTTCGGACAATGCAGCGCGCAATCGGCGGAGTGTTTCGGGACGTGGGAATCGCCGCGCGCCGCGTTCGAGATCTTGAATGCCACGCGCGCTGAGGCCAGCCCGCTCGGCGAGCTCCTGCTGGCTCAGTCCCGCAGCGAGCCTGCCGCTTCGGAGCGCCGCGCCGAAGTCCGAACGCTCGGCTGCCATATGTGCGCGGCATGATAACCCACGCATTTTGCGTGGCGGCTGCGTGTGGTCGGACCACGAGGCACCGGCGCAGCTGACGAGCCTGAATTGGACGGGAGCCGGCGCTGACCGAACTGGCCACGTTGCTTGGCGTGCTGCCGGGCTACCAGCGCGGGCCGCTGTTTCTGCGGTTGGACGCCGGCGGACGCGTGCGGCTGGGGCGCCATATCCGCGACGGCGAGCTGTTCCGCGACGACAATGCGGCCCGAGGCGCCGGGCTCCAGTCTGGGATCATCAGACCTCGGTGTTCGTCAGCGACAAACAGACGGGATTGCCTGTCTGGCTGATGGGCTCCCCATCGCCCGACGTAAAACCTGCGACGTCTAGCCATCGCCACTATACGCACGTATGGTCGCGGCCAGGTGCGCATGGCTCCCAAGCGATGCACGGAGCAGGGGCAAGCTATCGCAGGGCAGGTGCCGTTCTCCAACGTGGTCCGACCGCGCCGGGCGGCCCTTTGGCCTGACCCAGGCCGGCCTCGCGGCCCGGCTGAGCGTCACGACCAACACCGTGGCCCGCTGGGATCGCGGTGAGGTCCGACCCGCGCATCCCAAGCAGCTTGCGAGGCGTCTGGTTCGTCTCGAACGCTCGCTCACTACGCCGCCACGGACGGGGCCACTGCCAGCCGCTCCAGAGCGCAGAGCGGCTCCATCGTCAGCGAGCGCACCGTCCCAGCGCGCATCGAGCACATGCTCGACGAACTTGGCGTCAGCTCGCGGACCCAGATCGCGCTGTGGGCGGCTGGTAACGGCCACCTTGGGCGGGAGCGCGACCAAGTGCCGCCGCCCCGCTCAGTCTGACCACGTCGCACCCAAGACTGGCAGCTTTGCCGATGTCGCGGGCCGGGGCCTGCCCGTAGCGTGTCCAGCGTCTGACTGGAGGGATGCTCTCGATGACGACGCTGCCTGCGCACACATCCGTTCCCGCGGCACTGGTGCCCAAGACTCTTGCCTGGTGCGGCGTCCTGCTGGCCCTAGCCATCCCTGGCCGGCGTTGCGGACGCCGCCATGGTCAACGTCGTCCCCG
>JAFAOS010000145.1 GCA_019247515.1 Chloroflexota bacterium
CTGGCGCGACCACGAGAGAATCGCGATCGAGCCCGGTCTTTTCGGTGAGAACCTCACGCTCGTCGGCGTGGACGTCAGCGGCGCTCGGATTGGCGAGCGCTGGCAGATCGGCAGCCTGGTCCTCGAGGTCAGCCAACCGCGCATTCCCTGCTACAAGCTCGGAATGCGACTCGGCGACCAGATGTTTCCGCGACGGTTTGCCGCCGCGGGTCGGCCTGGCGCCTACTTGCGCATCGTGCGCGAGGGGCTCGTGGCGGCTGGGGTGAGCCAGTTCTGGATCAACGACATGTCCAGCTCAGCAGCGCCAGGCGTGTCATCCGTCGCTACGGCAAGAGCCACCATCGAGAAAAATCGCGGTAGTGATCGCTGGCCCGCGCGGCGCGCAGATCGGCGACACGTATGAGGTCCTGGCGCGTGCGGTGACCGTGCGGTTCCGTTCATCAATGTGAGCCCGATTCGCCAACGACAACGTGGCTGCAAACGTCCGCTACGTCGACGATGGCAACATCATCAAGTCAACCACGCAGCTGTGCGGAATTGTGCGGACCTGACCACTGGTTGTGCGCGTTTGTTGCGGTCGCCGTTACGCAGCCGTGCGGCTTCCCGTAGCAAACTACGAAGAGACCCGACTGCTTGCCCCTGCGCTCCAGGAGACCCGCCATTGCCACGCCCACTCATCACTGCCGGCATCGTCCTTGCGGTCGCCGTTGCCATCTCGTTTGGCCCGTGACACTTGCTCCAGTGATGCGGGGCGTCGGGATCTCTGTGTTCCGCCGGGTGCTCCTGGCCCTGGCCGGCGAGCATGAGGCCGGAGTCGTCGTCCAGGACCACTCGGCCGCGGTCGTGGAAGGACAGGAGAACCGGCGACGATGACGTTCCTGTACGCGTGGCTCAGTCACCGCCTGTGGGCTTGCGCCGACCGGGCGACCCGACTCGCGGAGTGGCTCGACGCGCGCCAACCCGATCGCAGAAATGAACGCCCGCGATGAACGGCCCCACGCGACGCCGTGCACTACCGTCGCCGCTGTTGCCAAGCCGCCGGTAAAAAGTCCGACCAGGCGCGACGCAGCGCACGACTGCCAAGATCGAAATCGTGCCAAATGCCGCCTGGAAGTGCAGGTCGCGACGAGAGGGTGGTACGCGGCTCAGCCCATCTCCAGCGGCGCATAGTAGTGCTCGGGTCCGATCCGCTCGACGTCGCGCACCCAGTCGCTGTCGTAGATGTCGGTAGGCCCCTGGTCCGGGTCGGCCAGAGTCCACGCTTGACGGCGGTAGGTCCAGTTGTCCGGCTGCAGGCGGTGCGCCTGACGGAAGTGACCCACCGCCAGGTCAGTCCGACCCAGCCGATACAGGTGCTGGCCGAGCTCGAACTCCGCGGCGGCCGTTGCGGCGTCCATCGGACGCGGACCGACGCGTCTGAGCACCTCGTCAGGACTGAGCGCGTAGCGGCTCGCCGAACCATGGGCAACCCAGTCCCGCAGCGCCGCGATGTACTTCTCGGGTTCGACGCGGATGCCTTTCGCCAGCTCCAGCCGGTGCCGCAAACCCGGCGGCGCGTCGGTCGGTATCGGGCGATCCCGAAAGCGGGTGCGCTCAGGGAACGCCGTCTCGGGTGGCCGGACGATGATGCCCTCTTCGTCGATCCACACTCCGCTCGGGACGTTCACGATGCCAAACATCTCGTCGACGACGTGCGCCTGGTCGATCAACGCCGGGTGCTCAGGTTTGGCGGCCTCGATCCACGGTCGGGCAGCTTCGGCCCCGCCCGTGTCCAGGGCGACGGTGACGATCTCGAGTCCGGCCGGATGGAGCTCAGTCCGCAGTTCCTGCCACACGGGCAGGTTGAAGCGGCAGCCTCACCAGGAGGCCCAGGCGAGCAGCAGCACCTTGGAGCCGCGCAGCGATCGCAGGTGGAACACCCGACCATCCAGGTCCGGCAGCGCCAGGTCAGGCGCCTCGACGCTCGTCAGCACCTGACCACTTGCTTCAGGACCGAGGCTCCACAGGCCAGTCGGCTCGTCGGCGACCAGCGGCATGCCCAGGCGGTCGGCCACGACCCGCACGTCGAGCAGGACGTCCTTGCGCGGCGGCAGGGGAACGCACATCTCGCCTTTGCAGGCGCCCTGGGGCTTGATGCTCCAACCGGTGCGCTGCTCGAAGTCGTCAGGCGCGACCTGAAGTTGCTCGAGGATCATCCGCTTTCTTCCTCCGCTGCTAGTTTCGCTCAGGTGGCGGCCGCGGCGCGGCGGGGCAGCTTCCAGTTCGGCCGCGGGAAGTGGCACGTATAGCCATTCGGGTAGCGCTCCAGGTAGTCCTGGTGTTCCGGTTCGGCCTCCCAGAACGGGCCTGCGGGCGCGAGTTCCGTCACGACCTTGCCTGGCCAAAGCCCTGAGGCGTTCACGTCAACAATGGTCTCCTCGGCCGTCTGGCGCTGCGCCTCGCTGGTGTAGAAGATCGCCGAGCGGTAGCTCGTGCCGATGTCATAGCCCTGCCGATTGCGCGTGGTGGGGTCGTGGATTTGAAAGAAGAACTCCAGCAGATTGCGGTAGCTCAGCTGTTCGGGGTCGAACAGAATTTCGATGGACTCCGCGTGGCTGCCATGGTTTCGATACGTGGCGTTCTGCACGTCGCCGCCGCTGTAGCCGACGCGCGTGCGGTGGACGCCCGGCAGCTTGCGGATGAGGTCCTGCATGCCCCAGAAGCAGCCGCCAGCAAGGATGGCCTTTTCGAGATTAGCGCTCATGTCGTACGGAATGCTAACGCCTGCGCGGCCGAGCCTATGGTGGGGAACTCAGGGTGGCGCGGCGGAGACACCGCACGGCTGCGTCCCAACTGGATCACCGGGGCAGCCTGGCGCTCCCGGCACGACATGCGGCGGCCCCGGTGCAACCTCAACCCCAGGTAATGCAAGCAATGCCGCCGGTGCTCCGTTAACCGTCCGGCACCGCGGGCAAGGTCTACGCGGGCAATCCAGGCACCGCCTCGCTCGCGCATGCCCACAGCACGAAAGCGGTCTCTCAGTATGACATCGCCTGCTTCCAGGTGACCTCACCGCACCCCTGATCAACCGCTCCTCGAGCGTCGCGGCATCGAGGTTGGCAGCAAGCACGGTTCACTGCCCTCTCACGCTAACAGCCCCACCCTAGATGGAATCACTGAACCTGCGTTCCTCAGAGCGCAATAGCTGACGTTCGTGGCCGCGTTGGCGCCGTGTGCCCTGCTGCGGCGGCGAGAGGACCGAGCGCCACCGGGCTTTTGGGTATAGGCAGCCACCCCGCCACAGCCGGTGCCCGCGCGTTGACCAGGGCTGGCGTCTGGAGACGAATCCGGACTGTCAGTTGGCCAGTACCCTTCGCAGCACGTCGGCGAACTGATGCGGTTCCTGGATGAAGCCCCCATGGCCGCCCGGAAATTCGATCGCCTCTGTACCGAGCCGCTCGGCGAAGGCGCGAGCGGTGCGGTGCGCAAGCTGGCCGCCCGAGGTAGCACCGACGCCAACCACCACGCGTGTAGTCGATGCCACGAGTGCGGCGAGGTCGGGCACGAAGCGGGTAGTGGCGGTGATGTCGTGGCCAAGGAAGCGTGCGCCGTCCGCGGTCGCCTGGTCCGTTGCCTGGCGTGGTGGGCCCGGGGTCCGCTCGTCGGCGGGCATCCCAATATGCGCCATGAACTTCGCGAATGCCGCGGCCTGACCTTCGCGGTGGAACGTGGCGACGACGTCGTCCACCTCAGCCCGGGCCTTTGCGGCGTCGGGCAGCAGCACGAGCAGTGGCGGTTCGTGCGCGACGAGGGTCCGCACCCGGCCCGGGTGCCGCGTCACGAGCGCAATGCCGGTGACAGCCCCGCCGCTGCTGCCAAACATCGCGGCGGATTGGACTCGAAGCGCGTCGAGGATGGCGGCGACGTCGTCGGCTCGCTGCTCGACAGTCGTATCCTCATCGGGGTCGTCAAGGCGACTGCCCGAAATGCCTCGCGGGTCCTGGGTGATGACCGTATGGTCCTCCGCGAGCGCATCGGCGAGTGGCGCGAACGGCGCGGCAGCCATGGGGGATCCGACAAGCAGCACGACGGGCCCGGAGCCGCGGACCTCATAGTGCAGGCGGGCACCCGGTGCGTTGATGGTGTTGGTAGTCGTCAAAGCGGGCAGTCCTTTCCCAAGCGGATCTTTACGATCGTAGCGGCAAGCCTTCCAAATCGCGAGGACGGCCGCCCTCTCGCATGTGGCCCAAGTCACGCGAAGCGCACCCAATAACGTGTTCTCGTTGCTGTAGGGGCGCCCGCATTGACGGCCTGCCGCTCTCGCACGCCTGCAAGCGCTGGCCGTCGGTCACAACCTGCAAGGCAAGGGTGAACATCCGACGCTCGAGTGGAGCGATGAGCGCGCAATGGCGCGTCTGTACGTCACGAGCTGCGTGGGCTGCTCCACAACAGCGTATCCACGCTCCGCTCGCGGCAGGGCTACCGCGCGGCAGTGAACAGGAGACGCGCACTTCCTAGCCCGTCTCCTCACGCACCTCTCGGACGTCTGCCCCCTCAACAGTTTCAGCGAATTCGACACCAGCATCCGGCATCGTCCATTGCGGTGGCTCGACACCGTTCCAGAGCGCCAGGGGAATCCGCTCCCGCCCCGTCGACGATCACGGCTGCCGGACAAGCAAGCTTACAAGGCACTGGTGGCGAGACCGGCGCCGCACAGCCGACCCCGGAGGAGGTCGCCAACGCGTTGCCAGACAAGCGCCACGCTCCTTACTCGCACATTATTGCGTCGGGCGCAAGCGCCTGGAGCGTCTGCTCAATAACCGCCCGGGTCCGCGGAAAGGGTGCCACCAGCACCCGCGTGCTGCCCGCCTCGAAGTGTCGTTGCAGTGCCCCCCGCACCTCGTCGGGCGTGCCCGCGGCGATCAGCGACGTCACCACCTCGTCACTCAATTCCTCGCTCGCACGCTCGGCTTCGCCGGCGTGCATCATTTGTCGCAACCGCTCCAGTTCCGGCCGAACCTCCGGCGGCTGCCCACGCATGATGTGCGCGCCCGATCCACTCAGTCGCTCTATGAAAGCGGCGCGAGCGTTCTGTAGAACCGTCTGGCGATCCTCGCCGACGCAGCACGTGACAACCGAAGTAATGTCGACCGCGTCGGGATCACGCCGTACGCGTTCGGCGCCTGCTCGCACCTGTCGGAGCGCGACTTCGCGCAGGTACCAGGGCGTTGAGATGTTCAGAATCGCGCCGTCGGCAATTTCGCCCGCGAGCGCAAGGATCCGCGGACCTTCGCCTGCAATGTGGATCGGGAGCCGCGCACGGACGGGCTCCTGGTCCAACCGGGCCCGAATCCCCGTGTAAAGCGACCCCTCGTGGTCGAACGGTTCGCCCGTTACTGCCTTCCGAATGTAGGCGACGTATTCGCGCAACCGCGCGAGCGGCGCGTCCATGCCGACACCGTGGTACAGGTCGTTCCACGGGTGGTGACCGACGCTCAACCCGAGTTGTGCCCGCCCATCCGACAGGTCATCGAGCGTCACGGCACCCATGGCCACCTGGAGCGCGGTGCGCACATACACATTGGTGATCGCCGTCCCGAGCAGGACGCGCTGGGTGCGAGTCGCCGCCACGCTCAGTAACGCAAACGAATCATGTCCGACGTCCTCGTTGAGAGTGACGCCGTCGTAGCCGAGGTTGTCGGCCAGCACGATGCACGCGAGGATGTCGCGATTGCGGAGCGTGCGGTGGTTGACGATGTGGAGGCCGACCCATGTCATTGGCAGCATGGTAGGCGTTTGGCGGCTCAGAGTGCGGCGACAATTCTCGCCATGGGGCATCCTGTCATTGTTCGACCTGAGCCGGGGTCAGACGTGGCCCGCTGTACGCGATCATTCCGGACCTGTCTGCCGTGCTGCGAACCGACACCACCTGACCGCACGACCCGCCGCGGAGGGTTATCCTCACGCCTGGTGCTCGACCTCTACGACCACGAACGGCGCACCGGAATCGAGGTCGGAATGCGGCGCGAGGAGCTGCCCGGTCTGATCCGCCATATCGACCAGGTTGGGAGCTTCAGCACTGTCACCTTCACCGACCTGGCCGAGGCGGATGTGGAGCGAGTGATCGACGAGCAGCTCGCCTACTTTGACGCAATCAAGCACGACTTCGAATGGAAGGTCTTCAGCCACGACCGACCAGCCCATATGGTCGATCGACTGCGCGCCCGTGGCTTCGACATCGATGAACCGGAGGCCATCATGGGCCTGGAAATCGCTTCAGCGCCACGCCAGCTGTTCCGACCCGTACCCGCGGTCCACAAGCTGACAAATCCCGAACAGGCTCCAGAACGCGTCCGTTACGAGATGGAGCACACACCGGATCAGATCGCCGTCTATGTCGCAGAGGATGATGGGCGGCCGGTCAGCCATGGCTGGGTGCGCTTCCCGCCACATAGTCTGTTCGCCAGCTTGTGGGGCGGATCGACCGCGCCTGAGTATCGCGGTCGCGGGCTGTACTCGCAGCTGGTGAGCGCGCGCGTCGAGGAGGCTCGGCGGCGTGGCTACCAGTATGTGACAGTCGACGCTCGGCACATGAGCCGACCCATTCTGGAGCGTCGAGGTTTCCTCAGGCTTACGACAGCGACGGCGTGCACCCACTCCCCGCCCGCCTAGCCGGCGACGAAGACACCACGTGTTGATGGGCAGTATCAGCCTCAAGAAGGATCTGAACAGAGCGGACCAAGCCGAAAACTTGGCCGGATGTTCCGAGGTCTCGGGCGGTCAGCCAGATCCCAGGTCCTCTCTTTGCCACTTGGGCGTACAACAAAGAGGATCCTCCTGCCCACGGACTCCTCGTCCAACTGATGGATGACCTGGACAACACCGATGGCCGCGAAGTTGCCCTGGAGCTCGAGCGGTTACGCGCCGAGGTACTTGTCGACCGGCTGCGCGATGGCGAGTGGCGACCAGGCGGTGATTGTCGCACCGGATGCCCGGCCGTAGCTTCGCGATGATTCCGGATTCTGACGGTCCGTGGTCGAAGTCAGAAGTGGCATTCGTCTCTGGTAAAAGAGGGAAGTGGATCTCGGGCTGCTCATCCCGCCGGTTGCGGATAGTTGGAAGACGATAAAACGTGCCGAGGAGCTTGGCTTCACGCGCGCCTGGTTTTACGACACGCAGATGCTCAATACCGAAGTGTTCGTGGCGATGACCGCCGCGGCGCTGCACACGAGCCGCATCCGGCTGGCCACGGGTGTGTTGATCCCATCCAATCGTATTGCGCCCGTGGCGGCGAGCGGGTTGGCGAGCCTGAATGCCCTGGCGCCCGGGCGCATCGACTTCGGTATCTCAACCGGCTTCACGGCGCGGCGAACACTCGGGCTCGGCGCGGTTCGCCAGCGCGACCTGGAGGAGTACATCCGCGTCGTACAAGGGCTTCTGGAGGGTGAGACCGTCAACTGGGGCGACGCCGGCGAGGTCCGCAAAATCCGCTTTCTCGACGCGGACATCGGCGCGATCAATATCAAAGACCGGATTCCGCTGCACATCGCCGCGACTGGCGGGCGCGGTCGGCGGCTCGTAGCGCGGCTCGGCGCTGGCTGGTTGGCGTCCGTCGCAGGCGTGCCATACGGACAAGCATCGATCGCGGACATGCAGACAGCCTGGCGAGAAGCTGGCCGCGATTCGGCCGCTCTATACGCATCGGCGGCGATCTCGGGTTGTGTGCTTCGGCCTGGCGAAGCCTACGACAGTCCGCGCGTGAAGGCTGAGACGGGCGCCCATGCGACCATGATCTTGCACGCGATGATCGAGCAGGGAGAATACGGCGCTCCGCCGCGGCAGCCACTGCCGGCCCACCTGCAGCCGATTCTCGAGCGCTATCGCGAAATGTACCAGCACTACGTGCCCGAGGACGCGCGGTATCTCAGCAATCACCGCGGGCATTTGATGTACCTCCGCCCAGAAGAGCACGAGCTGTGTACCGCGGAGTTGATTCGAGCCACCACCTGGACAGCTCCGCCTGAAGAACTGCGCGAACGCCTGCAGCAGCTTACGGCCGCTGGCTACAGCCACATTGCGATCAACTTCGGGCTGGGGACATTCGAACGATTGGAGCAGTGGGCGGAACTCTTTTCCAGCGTCTAGCGTCGTGGGGGTTGGTGTTGTGATCGGCCAGATACACACGGATCGCGTCCTCGAGGGCGCGTGTGCTGCGGTGGCTGCCACGCCTCAACTGCTTCTGCGTGAAGGTCGCAAACCAGCGTTCTAACTTGAAAAGGCCAGGGTCTGACACCCGTACCGCAGCCGTCCATCTACGCGACACTCACTTGTCAACTTGACCATGCCGTAGCGCAAGTGTCCGCCTAGTGTCGCTGTCGCAGGCGTGTCGGCAAGCGCACACTGGGGCCATGGCGCCCCTCCCGCTTCTGCTCCCGCTCCGTGTCGGCCGCCGAGCGCGTCCTCGCCCCGGCGCCGTACCGCTGGCGGCGCTCGGCCTGTCCCTGTTGCTGGCGCTCGGGCTGTTGCTGACCCCGCCGCCAGCGCCCGCCGGCGCGGCGGCCCACGAGGTGTACGTGCGCACCCCGTCGGGCGCGCCCGACGCGCCCGTGCAGGTCGTGGTGGCCTTGCACGGCATGGGCGACAACGGCCCGGACTTCGCCGCCCCGCTGGCGGCGTGTGCCGACCAGCACCGCTGGCTGCTGGTCGCGCCGACGATGCCGTACGGCGACTGGACCGATCCCGCCCAGCTTGCCCAGGAGGAGCCGTCGCTGGTGGCGTCGCTGTCCGAGTACGTCCGCCAGCTGCCGGACCGTACCGGCCTGCCGCTCCGGCCGCGGGTCGTGGTGCTGGGCCACTCGCGCGGCGCCCAGCTGGCGCTCCGCTTCGCCCAGGTCCACCCCGAGCAGGTCGCGGCGGTCGCCGCTCTGTCGGCCGGCACCTACACGCTGCCGCTCGAGCAGGATCCGCGCACCGGCCAGCCGCTCGTCTTCCCGTTCGGCGTGGCCGATCTGGCCAGCTACACCGGCGGCCAGGCGTTCGACGCCGCGGCGTTCGCACGGGTCCCCGTCTGGCTTGGGGTGGGCGCTCACGACGACCAGCCCGGCGCCGTCCCGCGAGCCTGGGATGGCTACCTCGGTGACAACCGCGTGGACCGCGCGCGCGCGTTTGCGGCCTCGCTCGGCGAACTTGGCAATTCGGCGGCGCTGGTCGTGTTCCCCGACACCGAGCATACGCTGACCGAGGCCATGCGCGCGGACGCATGCGCGGCACTCGCGCAAGCGACCGCTGCGGACCCGGCGGCGTCCTGAGGGCCGCCGATTGCAGGCAGCCTGGGCCTGGACAGTGACGACGGAACCGAGTTCATCGACCGGGCGTTGCTGGACTATTGCACCGACCACGGGCATGACCTTGACCCCTTCACGGCCCTACCTACAAATGATGTGCGTCATGGGCAATCAGCGCGCGCTGCGACGACTGCAGTTTCGAGCTCGTTCCCAGCTGACGGCCGCGCTAGCCGCTGGGTGATTGCGACTTATTGAATCGCACTGGCAATACACGGTCATGGACGCTGACAACCACGTAGCCCATGATCCAACCCGAACCATCAGTCAAGTCCGCGGTGATTTTGACTGTACGACGTCAGTCGCGTAGTCGCGTTCGCAACGGCTTCGCGCTTGTTGGCGGCGTCTTGATCTGGATCAGCCGATCGTGGTCGCGCTCGGGATGTCGCCAGGCGGTAAATGTGGCAGGCTGGTCGTAGCCCGTGCGCAGGAATCAAAGCACCAAACGGACCGCCGCGCGTCCAACCTTGCCTGGCTCGGGTCGGACGCTCGAAGACGTCCAACCCGGGCGTTGTCCAGCTACTGGGTGGCTGGTTTGGTCGTGGCTGGGGCCTCGGTCGTTTCCTCGTTTGTAAGTACTGCGTCTCCGATGTATGCGCCGTTGCCACTCGCCAGGGCACCTGTCACGTGCGTGCCTTCAGTGGATTCGGCCACACGCGCCGCGGCGCCCCCACCTTCGCCGCCGACCGCGGTGTAGAGCACATTCCCACCCGACTGCAGCTGCTCGGCGATGTCGGCCTTCATCTCGTCGCGCACGATCCTTGCGCCTTCGGCGGCGAGCTGCGCCTCGAGCTTTGGCACCCAGGTATGCTCGACCACGGCGACGATCGCCGAGCTGTTCGGCGTCAGCGCGGAGCCGAGATCCTGCATCTCCGCCTTCAGCGGTGCCCCGCGCACCTTGCCGACGAGCCCGCCGATGACGCCGCCACCCAGCGCCGCCCAGCCTACTGGGCCGGCAAGCAGGCCTACGACCCCGCCGATCACGCCGCCGGTGATGAATCCCCTGGTGCTGCGGCGCTTCGCATCGGTCACCTTGAGCTTACCGTCTGCGTCCTTGACCACCACGGCTGCGTCGATGATGCCGATCAGACCTTCCTTCTTGCCTTCCTTGAGGTCGGCCATGACCTGGGCAGCCCTGTCGGGCGAGTTGTAGGCTGCGACGATGACCTGAACGGGTGCGTCACTCACGTCTGTGTCTCCTTTCGACGTACGCCACGCGGGCAAAAGTGGATCTCGGGTCGTCGACAAACATCAGTCTTGAACGCAAGCCTGCACCTTCATTAACCGGCCTGCTCCGCGCCGACTGTCGCTTCGAGACCCCGTTCGGTGCTGGTTGCGCTGCGTGCCAACATCGACAGGATACCGTGAAGACGAGCCGGCGCACTCGAGGCGCTTCACCAGGTCCGACTCCGCCATCTCTCGAACGGTATCCAACCAGCACGCTGGTCGCGGTCAGCGGCTTCGTTCATCCTGACGCGCTGATGGCGAGTGCCGAGCCAGGGGGTCTGGGGGCTGAGGCGGCGCGAATGGGAGGTTTCGGACTGGAGTCCGGGCGTACGGAATGCCTCGAAAGATCACCACGTCGCCGGCAGCAACGCCACACAGGATGCCGTAGCTCGCGCTGGCGGTCGTTGTGTGAGTCCCCATCCTCCGCGCCTCGAAAGAAGTGGTGCAGGCGAGGGTACGCGCCCCACCTGGCTTCCGCGTACCACGCAACAGGTCATGGTAGGCGCCAAGGTCGCCGGACACTTGCGTCGCACGGGGTTCCTTTGACAGGAGGGGCCGCCGTCCGGCGGTGCCGAACAGTCTGCGGCTGGTTCAGCCCGCACGCGGCAAACGCATCTTCGGCCAACTGCTGCCGTTTTACTGTCACTGTCAGTGCGGACACAAGCCTACGCCGCACTGTGCTACGCGTCGCACGGACATACCATAACCGCCTGTGACACAGGACGTGGCGCTCGTTGGCGGCACACTCATCGACGGCAATGGCGGACTGCCACTTCAGGACTCGACCGTCGTGCTGCGCAACCGCGAGATCATTTCGGTCGGCAGCCGTTCCAACACACAGGTCCCCGAGGGGCGCGCGTCTTCGACGTCAGTGGCAAGACGCTCCTACCAGGGCTCATCGACGCTCACGTGCACCTGCGCTCGTACGCCGGCCATGAGCGCGCGGACTTCTACATGTGGAGTCAGGCGACGTTTCTGGAGGAGCAGGTCCTCCACGCGGCCGCCAATGCGCGGCGGGCGCTGGAGGCCGGCTTCACCACCGTGCGGGATGCCGCGGGTGGACGCTTGGAAGTAGCACTCAAGCGCGCCACCGACCAGCAACTGCTGGATGGTGCCCGCGTCGTTGTCGCCGGGTTTGTCGGCATGACCGGTGGTCATGGCGACCTGTTCACTCCGCCCGCCGTCGATCAACGACCGTTTCCGACGGCCGACGGCGTGGACGAGTGCCGCAAGCTCGTCCGCGCATACGCGCGAGATGGAGTGGACTGGATCAAGATCTGCACCAGCGGTGGAGTGCTGTCGCTGGGCGACGAAAGCGATTGGCGCAATTACACCCTGGATGAGGTGCGCGCCATCGTGGACGAGGCGCACGCGCTCGGCAAGCGCGTCGCCGCGCACGCGCACACGCGCAACGGTGTTCGCCAGGCGCTCGACGGTGGTGTGGATTCCATCGAGCATGGTTCCGACCTCGATGCGGATCTGATCCAGCGCATGGTCGATACGGACACCTGGTTGTGTCCAACGCTTGCCGTCGGCGAGCAGGTCCACGCCATCGGACAGGAAAAAGGGTTGCCGGCGGCCGTCCTTCAGAAAGGTGAACAGGTTCGTGCATCGCGAGCGGTCGCAGCTCACGCTGCGGCGGCTGCCGGCGTGCGCATATTTCTGGGCACGGATACCAGCTCCATCCTGCCTTTTGGCCGACACGCGTGGGAGCTCGAGCTGATGGTCGAGTTGCTCGAAGTCTCGCCGATGCGCGCGCTGCAGCTGGGTACTCGCGATGCGGCGCTGGCCATCGGCCTCGGCTCACGCTGTGGGGTGCTGGAAGTCGGACGCTGGGCCGACGTTCTGGTTGTGGACGGCGACCCGCTTGCTGATATCCGGATCCTCCAGCAGCCCGAGCGCATCCATGCCGTGTTTCGCGACGGCCGACTGCTCGTCAACCGCGGCGTGTCGTCATCCTGAACGCGGCCTCAACGGGCGTGCCGGCAAGCAGACTGACCAGGAGAGGACGGTAACATCGGCCCGCTCCTCAGTAGAGGCGCGGAGCGTGGCCACCAGGCCGACGCGAAGCCATGCGCGTGCGGGTGCCACCAATGGCCAGCGCGATCAGCGCAATGGCTGTGACGTGTTAGTGGACGCCGGTGGCCGGCCGCAGTGCATGCGCCGCCGATGCTGGTTCAGCACGCCACGAGGCTACTACGAGGCGTCAGCCAATCGGACCTGCACATTGCCGCAGCCGGCGCACTGGTGAATCTGCTGAAGCGTTCCGTAGAACACCGGGTCGGCTGTCGTCGGCGAGGAGAAGTCCACCTTCTGCGCGTGCTGATTCATCGGAAGACCACATGCGGTGCACATCATCGGAAGATTGGCGCTTGCATCCGACGTCGAGACGTTGTCACGACCGTAGCGCAGCACACGCGCCATCCACACCAGCTCGCTCAGCATTTTGTCAATCCGCCGTGGCAGCGCCTGGTCGAGCAATTTGCCGCTTTCATCAAAGGCCTTGCCGACGCTGGAGACGTTGACGTCCCAGAAGATGCTCACCAAGCCGAGCTCCCGCATCACGGGCAGCAAGCTCTCGACCACGCGCGTACCGCCGAATCCCCCAGCAGAGACGCCGCACAGCCCCACCGGCTTGTGGATGTACTCCTTCAGGTTGGTGTCCAGGACGTGCTTGAGAATGCCTGGATACCCGTGGTTGTACTCGGGCACGACGATCACCAATCCATCCGCCCGTAGCATGGCTTCGGAAAAAGCTGCGTCCTTGATCGCTTCGCCAGCGTCCATCGAAGAGAGATAGAGGGTGCGGACGTCGATCAATGTGGTCGCCACGTCGCGCCGCTTGCAGAGCTGCTCGATCATGATGCGCGCGACGTGCTCGCTCAACCGACCTTGCCGCGGCGTACCCAGGATCACGGGGATGGTGAGTTGCGATGCATCAACCGTAGACACATTGTCTCCCGCGGAGGCTGCGGCGTTACACCAGCTCGTGAAGGCGCGGCCCGACAGGGAGGCGGCGCACCGTATCCCGCCTGTTGCAAGACCTCTCCCGCCGCACCAGGGCCGACTTCGATTCCAGGACTGAGGAGGCGCGCGCGATGTGGACCGCTGCCCAACGCCGCGGGCCGCTGGCATGGAGCGGCCGCGTCAAGCACGACTGCGGCGGCCGGCGCGGCCCGAGTGTAACGAACACCGCCGTCGACGGGACTATCTCACCAGAGGAGAACATCATTCATATGGAGTACCTGCTCATCAGCTATGCCCGACGCATCAGCGGGCCGTTCCTCCGCTTCAGCCTGGCCGTCATTCTGGCCTGGATCGGCGCGCTCAAGTTCATCGATCCTTCGCCAGTCCTTGGGCTGCTTCAGGCGGGACAGCTCCTGCTGAAGGATCTGGGTCTCATGGCCGCGGCGGTCAACGTCATCGCCATGGCACCGGTCGGCGAACCGCGAAAGGTGGCGGCGCAGGCGGTGACCGCATGAAAGCGATCGCCGTCTATCCGGGCCGAAAGGATTCCGTCCACCTGGCCGACTTGCCGACGCCTTCACTGGATGAAATCGCGCATGGCCGCGGCGTGCTCGTCAGGTTGCTGCGCTGCGGCGTCGACGGCACCGACAAAGAGATCAATGCCGCCGAATACGGCGTCGCTCCGGATGGATTCGACTTTCTCACAATCGGTCATGAAAACTTCGGGCGTGTCGAGGCCATCGGATCCAACGTGACCGAGTTCTCTCCAGGCGACTACGTCGTGGCCACCGTCCGCCGCAAAGGCAGCAGTATCTACGACCAGATCGGCACCTACGACATGACCACCGATGAGGTGTACTTCGAGCGTGGCGTCAGCCGCCGGCACGGGTATCTCACCGAGTACTACGTCGACCACCCCGAGTACATCGTCAAGGTGCCCGATGGCCTGCGCGACATCGCCGTCATCGCCGAGCCATTGAGCGTCGCCGAAAAGGGCATCATCCAGGCGTACGAAATCCAGCGTCGCCTGAAAGTGTGGCAGCCACGCAAAGCCGCCGTGGTCGGCAGCGGCACGATCGGACTCCTGGCCACGCTGATCCTGCGTTTGCGCGGCGTCGAGGTGACCGCGTTCGCTCGGACGCCAAAGCCATACCTCAATTCTGAGCTGATGGAAGCCATTGGCGCGCGATATGTGAGCACTCGGGACATGTCAGTACGCGACGCGGCCCAGACGTTTGGGCCATTTGACCTGATCTACGAGGCCACCGGTTTCGCCCCAATCGTGTTCGAGGCGATGGAAGCGCTCGGCAAGAATGGCGTCCTGGTGCTCGCCAGCGTGACCGGTGGCGACCAGATGGTGGAGGTGCCCGCGGCCAGGATCAATCTGGAGTTCGTGCTTGGCAACAAAGTGATGGTTGGTACCGTCAACGGCAACCGCGAGTATTTCGAAGCAGCGATCCGAGACCTGGCAATGGCCGAGGCGCAGTATCCAGGTTGGGCCGCGCGACTGCTTACCCATCCGGTGCAGGGGCTGGACAATTATCGACAACTCATTGAGACGTTGACTTCGGGCAACAACGTGATCAAAGCCTACTGTGAGATAGCGCCGCTCGATGCACCCGCTACTTTCGACCCGGGGACTGGAGTGGCAACTGCCCGCGCTTGAGTCGCTCATGGCGCGATCGACGCCGACGACACGATGTGCCACGGCGCGGGCGCACTCAACCGGACCGGGGTAGCCGTCGCGCCGCCGGTGCCGGCCCGGTGCACGCGCGTCCCGAATCGAGGTTTTACCGGCCCGGTGTAACGTCGGGCATATTCAGGAGACAGATCCTCCAGCAGTGTCTGTGTCTAGAGGAGACGATCGTGGAAAATCTGCCGATTGCTGACTACGCCCTGTTGTCGGACTGCCGCTCGGCCGCCCTGGTCAGCCGCGGCGGTTCGGTCGACTGGCTGTGCGCGCCGCGCTTCGACGCGGGCTCGGTTTTCAGCCGGCTGCTGGACCGGGTCGCGGGCCACTGGTCAATCCACCCGGTCGACGCGGCGAGTGTCAGCCGACGCTACCTGCCCGAGACGATGGTGCTGGAGACCATCTTCCGCACGGCCACCGGCACGCTGCGGCTGGTCGACGCCATGGCCCTCGGAATGGGCGAGCGGGGCCACGACCTCGGCCTGGCCTCTCCCGGCGCCCTGGTGCGCCAGGGGACCTGCCTGGAGGGCACGCTCGAGGTGGAGATGGAGTTCGCGCCACGGCCGGAGTACGGCATTGTTCACCCGCTTCTGGCGCCGGTGGAAGGCGGACTGATTGCGCGCGGAGGCGCCGACGTGCTGGTCCTGTCCCTGCCGACGCCCATTGCGATCGACCGATCGACCGCGCGCGTGCGGCTCGCGATGACGGCCGGCCAGACCATCGGGTTCGCGCTGCGACATTGCAGCAGCTGGGAGCCGACCCCGGGAACGTGGGACCAGGATCAGATCGCGGCGAGTCTGGAGGACACCATCGCTGGCTGGCGCTCGTGGTCGGCCATCCACCAGCAATACGAGGGACCCTGGCGGGACCAGGTCCACCACAGTGGCCGCGTGCTGCAAGCGTTGAGCTTCCGGCCCACGGGCGCGATCGTGGCGGCGCCGACTACCAGCCTGCCAGAGAGCGTCGGCGGCGAACGGAACTGGGATTACCGCTACACCTGGGTGCGCGACGCCAGCCTGACGCTGCAAGCGTTGTGGGTGGCCGCCTGCCCCGACGAGGCCGAGCTGTTCTTCGGCTGGATGGCCAACGCTGTCGCCGGCCAGCTCGAGCAGGGCATGGACTTGCAGATCATGTTCGGCATCGGCGGCGAGCACGACCTTAGCGAGCGCAGCCTCCAGCACCTGGCGGGCTGGCGCGGCAGCCGTCCCGTCCGCGTCGGCAACGGCGCCTGGGACCAGCGCCAGCTCGACGTGTACGGCGAGCTTCTCGGGGCCGCGCGCCTGCTCGCCGATCATCTGGGCGGCCTGCTCCCGTCAGCGCGTCGATTCCTGGTGCAGGCCGCCGAGGCGGCGGCCGCGCGTTGGCGAGAACCGGACCAGGGCATCTGGGAGGTGCGTGGCGGTCCGCGCGATTTTCTGTATTCCAAACTCATGTGCTGGGCAGCCCTGGACTGCGCGATCAGTCTGGCCGATCAGCTCGGCGCGGCGGAGCGTGCCGCGGCCTGGACCAGCACACGCGAGGAAATCCGCCAGGCGATCCTGGAACGCGGGTGGAGCGAGCGCGCGGGCGCTTTCACACAGTCATTCGGCTCCGACGATCTGGACGCCTCAGCGCTGATGATGCCCATTGTCGGCTTCTTGCCGGGTGACGACCCGCGCATGCGGGCCACCATCGATGCCATCGCCGACCGCCTCACGGACGAGCGGGGGCTGGTCTACCGTTACCGCGCCCACGACGGGCTCGCAGGCGACGAGGGGACCTTCCTGCTGTGCACCTTCTGGCTGGCCCAGGCTCAGGCGCTCGCAGGCGAGCTCAGCCGTGCCCGGGCGACCTTCGAACGGGCAATCGCCTACGCCAACGACGTCGGCCTGCTGGCCGAGGAGGTAGATCCAGGCAACGGCGAGCTGCTCGGCAATTTCCCTCAGGCCTTCAGTCACATCGGCCTGATCAACGCCGCCTGGGCAATAGCCCAGGCCGAGGCATCAACTGCAGAAACCATCGAGACCGCCGGGGGCAGAATCGGGAGGGCCAGCTAAGAACGCGCTGATCCTGCCCACCGGTCGCCGACCGGCGTGCTGGAGATCCTGTCGTGGGCCACGTGAGTTCGCTTCGCACTGGACCCATGCCCAGAATCCACGGTAGAGCCGAGAGATTGACGAGCCAATCCGCGTACCACGACGCCCAGTCAGGATCGTCCCCGTCGGAAATTTGCGAAGACGACACGGTGTCTCGGCTGCCTGGTGCAGCAGCTCGCCGAGTGCCTCAACCGTGTGGTTCGCGGGGGTGTGTCATGCCGCTACGATACGATGTTCCCCGCGCCTGGCTGGCTCGGCCGAAGGACGCGGCTGCGACTCCGCCGGATTGATACGCCGCGGCGTGCCTGGCGACAATCGACCGGATGAACCTCGAGAACCAGGTACGCAGCATCCTGCTGCTGCAGCCGCGCAACAATGACTACGCCGCACTCGTTGCGCTTTTCACGAAGCACGACATTCTCGGCCTCGCCATACGCGAGGCCGGCTGCCTCGGCGCCGAGCTCCAGGTGCCAGTGTCCCGGACGGGACCTGTGCTGGTCACCGCGGTCTGGCGCACGGTCGAGGCCTACGCGGGTTGGCGCAGCCATCCGGTTCGCGCGCGATTTTCTGGTGATATCGAACGCTTTACGGAGCCGGATGCTTCGCCGGTGCAGGCAGGGCTGTACACGATCGCCATCGCGGCGGCGACCTAGAGGGCGACGCAGGTCAACTGGATATCTGGATCGCCCCAGGAGTCGGTCGGCGGCGTCAGGGCGCTCCGATGCTCAGTCCGCCGGCGCGCTCGGCATCGCTCAGTGATCGCTGCAACCAGCCTGCCTGGACGCCTACCTGAGCGGCGATCGCAACGAGGCTAGCGCCTGCAGTAGCGGCTGCGGCGTCGGCAGATCGATAGACCCGTGCACGACGACACCGGAAGCGTGCACGTCGACGCTCGCGGGCCGCATCGTCGCGTGGCTCCAACGCAATATTCAGACCGGAAAATGCGCGCTGGAGTCCGTTGCCGATCTCATTGGTGATGGCGGCGGAGACGATCGTGTCCACAAGCTTTTCGATCGCCGGCTCGACCCACTCCGCATCGATCGCATCCAACGTGAAGACGCTGAGCAGGGTGACCCACCAGTCGAGGCTGACGTCAACCCAGTGTCGACGGGCCGCCCGTGCTGGCGTTTCCCTTCAACGAGATGTGGTGCTCCTGCAGCTGAAAGTCGATCTCTTTGATCGTCAGGTCGCCCGAGGGGACGGAGTCGCCCTGGCCACAATCCTTGCAGAGCTGAGTGATCCCAAGACTGAAGCGGCTTGCCAGCGCCGGGCAGTGCACCAGGCGTGGAAGGCCTCGGGCGAGAGTGTGACGCTGCCCTGATTCGCAGCGCTGGCCTTTGCAGTTAGCCTCGCGCGCGGTGGTCGCGCCAGCTTCGGAAAATTGCCAGCACGTCGTCGCGGGTTTTCGACGTGATCGCATCTTCCGACACGTGCCCAACCGCCCGGATGGTTAGCCGCATCTGCTGGACATAGGCTTCGCAGCCGTCGCAGCTTGCCAGGTGCTGGTCGACCAGCGCGCGTTCGTCGGCCGGCAGCGCGCCCTCGAGGTACGGCGTGACCAGTTCCACCAGTTCGCGGCAGACGATTTCATCAGACGGGGACGCGTGGGGTGTGGTCATGGTCGATCCGACAGGTAGCGCTCCAGGGCCGCTCGAACTCGTGAACGGGCGCGATGGAGCAGCACGCGTTGATTGGTCTCGCTCAGGCCCAGAGTGTTGCACACTTCGGCGGCAGTCTGACCCTCGACGTCTCGTAGAGTGATGACTTCGCGCTGAGCGACGGGCAGGTCGGCGATGGCACGCTCCACAAGGGCTTGCGTCTCCTGGGCCAGGACGCGCTCTTCAGGAGCAAACGGTCGAGGCGCAGATGCCCACCGATCGGCGTTTGCAGGGCTGTCGGACGCCACGAAACGATCCTGGTCGACGGCGGCTTCACCTTCCGCGAGCGTCGCCAGCCAGGCGTCCGCGAAGGGCAAGCTGCGACGATCGCGACGCGCCCGTGTCCGCGCTCGGTTCATCAAGATCTGGGACATCCACGTCTTCAGTGATGAACGGAACTGGAAGCGCGGGAGTCCTTTGAGTACATGCAGCCACGTCTCCTGCGTGACGTCCTCGGCGACCGCGGGGTCGTGCACGTATCGCAATGCGAGACGCACCAGGGTGGTGTGATGCTGCTGGACGAGCCATTCGAAAGCGCGTTCGTCACCCTGCAACAGCGCATTGACCATTGCCGCCTCGTCCTCAGCGCCGACGACCTCGCCCGAGCCCATAACCCCGCCAACATGCTAGCCGCCGATCATCGGCTACGGGGTGCAACCGGATGGCGGCTCTTCGGTGGAGTCATGCGACGACTTCTGTCGCGAATCCGCGGGCCCACAATGCGCAGCGGTAAAATCTAACTGCAGGTAATTTGCTCCAGGCGCGGTCCACATCGCGGCGCCCGCGCGGCCGGCCATGGATCGGCTGGGTGGCGGTTACCGGGGCAGGTCCGGAGGTGGCGGCTGGCGGCCCTGCAACGCCCGGACGATGGCCTGTTCTAGCGTCGCCAGCGCGCCCGTTGCCTGGCCACCTCGAAGTCCGCGGCGCCACTTGCGCCTGGAACATCAGCGTGCCGGCCAGCCCACGCGGATCGCCAGCCGAGCGCGCGCAGGGCCCAGCGCACCAGCGCCCTCTCGCCGAGCGCTCGGCCACAGGCCAGGCTGGCGAACCGCGCCACATTCTCGGCGTCCGGAGCGCTGACCCAGGCCGGGCCGGCCTGCTTGTTGGCGACTCCGTCTACTGCCTGAAAAGCAACCGTATCGCTGGCACACACATCGCGGAGAACGCTCGCGGCGAACGTTGGTCCGATGGCGGTAGGGCATGACCCAGCGCGTTATGCTGGGGATTCGTTGAGGGCAGGCTTGGCAACATCAGCAGTTGCGGCGGGGGCGTCAGAGCGCATGATCTGTCTCAAAGCGGCGCCCGCCAGAAGTGGTCCGGCGATATATCGGGTAGGGTTCGCTCCTTAGCGGATTTGTGGCCTCGCGCTTGTTATGACGACGCTGCCGACCGGGACGGTGACCTTCCTGTTTACGGATGTGAAGGGAAGCACTGCCGCCTGGATTCAAGATCCACGAACGATGAGCGTCGCTCTGGCGCGTCACGACGCACTGATCGAAGAACTTGTCGCCGCGCACGCCGGACAAGTTGTCCGCCCGCGCGGCGAAGGCGACAGCCGCTTCGCGGTATTTGCACGCGCCTCTGATGCGGTAGCCGCCGCGTGCGCCGTCCAGATCGCGCTGCTCCAAGAACCCTGGCCGCTACGCGAACCTTTGCGCGTGCGGATCGCCGTGCACACCGGCGAGGCCGATCTGCGACTCGGGGATTACTACGGTCCGGCCGTGAACCACTGTGCCCGACTACGCGCGGCGGCGCACGCTGGGCAGGTACTCATTTCTGCGGTGACGTCCGACCTGGTGCGGGAGTCGCTCGCACCCGAATTGACGGTGCGGGATCTGGGCGAATATGAGCTGAAGGACCTGGAGCGATCGGAGCACATCTGGCAAGTGGTCCATCCCCTGCTGCCAGCCGAGTTCCCACCGCTGACCGCTGTATCGCCGACACGTAGCGCCGACGACGCCAGCGAGGACCCAGACCGCGACACTACCAGCCGACTGACACATGCGCGGCAGCTGAGTCGAAAGCCGAAGCCACTGGACTTCGCACGTCCATCTTCGGTCCTGGTCGGCCGGGAACGGGAGTTGGGAGTGCTGTTGCAAGCGCTGGATGCGGCGGCGCTCCGACAAGGCACTGTGACGCTCGTCTCGGGCGAACCTGGAATTGGAAAGACCAGACTCCTGGTGGAACTTGCGACGAGTGCCCTGGCGCGCGGATGGCGAGTGCTCTTGGGACGCGCCTATGAAACCGACGGGCCACCTTATTTGCCGTTCGTTGAGGCCCTACGTGGGCACCTTCTCACGTGTCCGGTGAGCGAAGCTCAGGCACTTCGGGCACGCATCCCACCGTCGGTTGAGCGGTTGATTCCAGGCCTGGTCAACTCAAAGGATGCGCATCGCGAGCCGAAGCTTCGAAGTCGACCTGGTCTCGATGGGCAAGACCCCGAAACGGAACGCTACCAGTTGTTCGAGGCGGTTTGCGACCTGCTGTTCGACATCGCCAGGTCAGCAGCACCTCAGGGACTGCTGCTCGTACTCGATGACCTGCACTGGGCAGACGCCTCGACGTTGCAATTGCTATTGCACCTCATGCACCGGCTCGCGGGTTGGCCGGTGATTGTCGTTGGATCCCACCGAAACATCGCTCTGCAGCAAACAGCTTCGTTCGCCGAATTCCTGGCCGACTTCAGCCGCGAGCACGTCGCTCGAAGACTCACGCTCTTGCCCCTGGCCCGCGATCATATGTCTGCGCTGGTCTCGGTCCTGAGCGGCATATCGCCAGCACCAGTCGTGGTAGACGCCGTCTTTCACCACACCAGGGGTAATCCCTTCTTCGTTGGAGAGGTTGTCCGCCATCTTCGGGAACAAGGCCGAGATGTTGCCGACCCCATGGTTGCCGGCGAAGACTGGAGTGTTCCCGACGGCGTGCAGCAGATCATTGTCAAACGCTTATCCCGTTTGAGTGAGCTCGCGCGTCAGGTCCTCCAGGCAAGTGCGGTCCTGGGCGAACCGTTTGGATTCAGCATGGTCGAGGCGATGCTGAGCAATGACACAGCGACGCTACTGGAAGCCCTGGAAGAGATCCTGGCCGCCGGCCTCGTTCGTGAAGAGGGGCAGAAATACTTCTTCAGCCACGCTCTTGTTCGTCAGAGCATCTACGACGAGCTGAGTCTTCCCCGCAGGCAGCGCCTTCATCTGCAGGCGGGGGAGTCCCTCGAGCGCCTTTACACACGGAGCCTGCGGCTACACCTCGGTGAGATCGCCATGCACTACCGGCTGGCCGGGAGCGCGGGTGACCCCATCCGCGCGCTCGACTACTCGGAGCGAGCGGCGGACGCGGCAGTCGCCATGCTTGCATACGAAGAAGCCGCGAGGCACTGGCAGGCAGCACTAGCGCTGATGGGAGAAGCGGATTTCGACGTCGACCAACGCGCCCGCATTCTGGAGCAGTTGGGGCACCTCTTGTTCGTGGCCGGGCTCGATTATCAGCGAGGTATCGCGTACATGGACGAGGCGCTGAAGCTGTACGAGTCGTGTGGAGCGGCGCACGAGTCGGCGCGACTCCACTGTCTGCTTGGACACGCGCTTTCGTCCATACCCGAGACATGGAATATTCCGGGTTCGATGGCGCACTTTCGAGCGGCTCAGTCGGTACTGGAGCAAACACCGGAGACCGGTGCGCTTGGTGACCTGTACGCCGGACTCGCCCAAGCCGCCGTCTGGAGTGTCGATATCCTGAACGGGCTTGCATGGTCACAAGCCGCCATGGATATCGCTCTGCGTCAGTCAGACGATCGGCTGTGGGCTCGCGCCGCCGTCGTTCATGGAGCTCATCTGTGCTCCAGCGGGCGACTAGCGGAAGGCTTCGCGCTTATGGAGCGTGCCTGGTCAGTCGGAGATCGGATCAATGACCCGGTAAGCTTTTTCATCACGTTCGTCGGAAGCGCTTTTGCGAGTTGGCTCGGGGATCCGCGCGCGGCCCAGGTCTGGTGCGAGCGTGAGCTCGGACAACGCCGCGTCGGACAGGCGCATGGTCAGCGTCGCCGATTCGTCTCCCGTCTAGCGGCTCATTACGCTCTGGGTGGGGATTTGGATAAGGCTCGCTCTCTGCTTGCCGAGGTTGGCCCGTCGTACGATGCATGGCCGGTGTTGTTCTGGTCCGGTGACTGGGACCGATGCGAGACGATCGCTCGAGAACAAGTAGATGCGGGCAGGCAAAGCGGCGACCGCGCCTTCGCTTTAGAAGCCACTTACCACCTGGCTGAGCTCGCTCGCGTGCGCGGCGATCGTGCGACCGCGCGTCGTCTTTTGGAAGATGTCATCGAGATCCCGGTATCTGGTGGCGAATTGACTTACGAGCTCGCCCTCCGTTCCTCACTCGCACTTCTGCTGTCCGAGGTAGGCGATACCGACGCTGCTGGCAAACACCTGGCTCGGTGTCAGCAGATCGCCGGAAACGGCGAGAACTGGTTGGGGATGCTCGGTCGGGTGTGGGTAGCCGAATGCGCATACGCTGCCAGACGCGCTCGGATGGCTGAAGGTGCGCTGTTGATGCAGCGCGCGCTCGACACGTTCCGACGCTACAACCTTCCCTGGGCGCAGGCGGAGGTAGAGTACGTTTGGGGCCGATACCTGTGTGCGGGTGGCGACGCAGAGCGTGGCCGTCAACACCTGGACCACGCGCTTGAGATTTATCGACGATTGGGTGCAGGCGAGGCGTGGATCGAACGCGTACAGCGCGATCCACCAGTTGTAACCAGGAGCGGTCGAACCGTCGCGCCATATCCGGATGGTCTCTCGGGCCGCGAAGTCGAGGTTCTCCGACTGATCGCGTCGGGCAGGACGAACCGCCAAATTTCAGCGGAGCTGTCCATCAGCGTTGATACCGTGGCGCGACACATTAGCCATATCTTCGACAAGACCGGGGCAGCCAACCGTGCCGAGGCCGCGAGCTATGCACACCAGCGGCATCTGGCTTGAGGTCCAAGTTCCTCTCGCCGCGTACCAAGATAATGGTAGCCGTAGCCGGCGACCTCGAGTGGCGGCGGCCTCAGAAATCCCATGATTGGGTGATGCCAAGATCCGTGCTGGCGGGCGAGACTACCAAGCGCATCGGCCCCATCGCCGGCGTCCAATAAAACCGAAGGAGTAGGCGTATGACTTCGGGCGTTGAAGCCTCACCAGGAGCGCCTCTGAGCGTAAGTCAAACGGCCATCGAGCATTTTCGCGATGCCCTTGCTGGCGCGCTGATCGAGTCCCGTAGTCAGGAGTACAACACCGCCCGCCGGGTTTGGAATGCATCAGTCGACAAGCGCCCGGCGTGGATCGCGCAATGCTCTGGCGCGTCGGATGTTGTCCGATCCGTTCAGTTCGCCCGCGAGAACCAACTCGTGGTGGCCGTACGCGGCGGCGGCCACAGCGTTGCCGGCAAGTCGGTCTGCGATGGCGGACTTGTCATCGACCTTTCGATGATGAAAGGCGTGCAAGTCGACCCAGCGCGACGGACGGTGATTGCCCAGCCGGGGTTGCGGCTCGGCGAACTCGATCGCCAAACGCACGTCTTCGGACTGGCGACGCCACTGGGAATCGTATCAGATACTGGCGTTGCCGGGCTGACCCTGGGTGGCGGGCTTGGTTGGCTCAATGGCAAGTATGGACTTGCTTGCGACAACCTGCTCTCGGCTCAAGTGGTGACTGCCGACGGTGGCGTGCTGACGGCGAGTGCAGTCGAAAACGATGACCTGCTCTGGGGACTCCGTGGAGGTGGAGGAAACTTCGGCATTGTCACCTCCTTCGAGTTCAGCCTGCACCCGGTCGAGTCTATTCTTGGCGGAATGGTGGTGCACCCAATCAGTGCCGCCCGTGACATGCTTCGGTTCTACTCCGAGTTTTCGACGACCTGTCCTGATGAGTTCAGCACCATGGCCGCTCTGGTGACCGGGCCCGATGCAAGCGTAGCGGCTGCGATGGTGGGGTGTTGCCTGGGCCCGACCGAGATAGCGGACAACATCGTACGCCCGCTGCGCGCGTTCGGAACGCCGTCGGCAGACCTGTTCAATTGCATGAGCTTTGTGGAGATGCAGTCGCTGCTGGACGGGGCGTTCCCAGATGGGAACGGACACTACTGGAAAGCGAGTTACTTGCGGAGACTACGCGCCGACGCAATCGAGGTGCTGGTTGAGCAGGCGATCGCGAAACCGTCGCCGCTGTCGATCATCGCGCTACAGCACATGCACGGAGCCGCTGCCCGGGTGAGCGGGCGCGCGACGGCCTTCCCACATCGCCAAGAGCAGTTTGACTGTCTGATACTGGCACAGTGGTCGGACCCGGCCGAGGCCAACCGCAACATCGAGTGGGCTCGTGAGACGTGGGAACGACTCCAGCCCTTCCTCGACCCGAGCGTTTATGTCAACAATCTTGGCGACGAGGGTGACGCTCGCATACGTGCCGCCTATGGTGCGAACTACGGTCAGCTTGTTTCATTGAAGATGAAGTTTGACCCGACGAACTGTTTTCGGCAGAACCAGAATGTCGTGCCGCGCGCGTAGTTCCTGCTGTCAGCAGGACCTTCCGAGACGCTCTTTCCTTGCAAGCGCATGACGTGTACTATGCGACGGCGCGCCGGGGGAGTCGAGCGCGCCGCGTGGGCGTATTTTACAACCGAGTGACCGACAGGTAAGCGAAAGGTTAACGATCATGGTAGAGCTAGGGGTGGGGACATCCACACAGGCAAAATCTGGACTCAGCGCGGAGCAAGTGGACGCGTTCAAGGGCGGTCTGCGTGGAGTGTTGCTGCGGCCACGGGAGCCGGGGTACGACGAAGCGCGCACGGTCTGGAACGGGATGACTGACAAGCGACCTGGGCTGATTATCAGGTGTGCTGGTGCATCGGACGTGATCAAGGCGGTCAACCTTGCGCGCGACAACGGGTTGCTCCTGGCTGTGCGCGGCGGTGATCACAGTGTTGCGGGCCACTCGGTGTGCGATGGCGGCATCATGATTGACCTGTCGGCCATGCGCAGTGTGCGCGTGGATCCCGTGAAGCGCACGGCGCGGGCCGAAGGCGGGACCAGGTGGGGCGATTTCGATAAGGAGACGCAGGCGTTTGGCTTGGCGACCACCGGGGGGACCAATTCGGATACCGGCATTGCCGGACTCACACTCGGAGGTGGCATCGGCTGGTTGGCCGGCAAGTACGGTCTGTCCTGCGACAATTTACTATCCGCCGATGTGGTGACCGCGTCCGGCGAACTACTGACGGCGAGCGCGACGGACAATCCAGACCTGTTCTGGGCTCTGCGCGGTGGCGGTGGCAATTTTGGTGTTGTCACCTCCTTCGAGTACCAGCTACAGGAGCTCAGCACGATACTGGGAGGGATGGTCATACATTCGTTCGCGCGAGCAACGGACGTTTTGAGGTTCTATGCCGAATTCTCCCGCTCCATCCCTGATGAGCTGAACACGATCTGTGCGCTGCTCACGTCTCCCGACGGCCAGCCAGTTATTGCGATCGCTGTCTGCTACAACGGCAACCTCGAACAAGGTGAACGTGTGCTGCAGCCGGTGCGGGACTTTGGACCTCCACTGGTTGACCAGATCAGCCCCATGCCGTATACAGCGATGCAGACGATGCTGGACGCCGCTTTTCCGCGTGGGCGCCAGTACTACTGGAAAGCAAACCTGATCACCGACATTGGCCCGAACGCTATCGACGTGATCGCGGAGTATTTCGCACGCGTTCCATCTCCATTCACGGTCCTCGGCTTTCAGCAGCTCGGGAACTTTACGAACCGAGTTGCGCCTGGTGCGACGGCGTTCAGCCACAGAGATGCGCGCTATGACTTCTTGATGCTCTCGGGTTGGGAGGACCCGTTACAGGCAGACCAGAACATTGCGTGGACTCGTGAGGTGTATGCCGCGATGCGGCCGTCACTGCATGCTGGAATGTACGTCAACGCCGTCGGCGCCGAATCTGTTTCGGAAGTCCGCGCGGCGTACCGTGCAGACACGTACGGGCGGCTCGTCGCGCTCAAGCGAAAATACGATCCCACCAATCTATTTCGTCTCAATGCCAATATCGACCCAGGAGAGTGACGGAAGCCGCGTCTTCTGGGTCATGAGGCGAATGCGGCCAGGCGCAGCGGCCGGCGGTCAACCCCCGGGCGGACAGCTCCGCGTTGGAGGAATCGATGCGTCCGATGATCTCGGCAGCACGATCAGCCAGTAGCTGCCGGGCCGGCTGAGACGGATCCTCCTGCCGACGCGCTGGGCTGTGTCTTGGCTTGATCGGGCGGATAGATGTCCAGCGCCAGATCCAGATGGAGTGCCGCCAGGGCGCCCAACAGTCCAGGGGGGAGAACGTCGCCCGTGTTGCCATTGATGAACCAACCGACGAAGATCTCCGCACGACCTCCGGTATCGTGGAGCATTTGAAAGAAAGCTTGCGAGCGCTCGAAGCGTGAAGCAATTATCCGCAGGGATTGGCCCAGATCGGCATCCGGCGGGTGGTCCAGATCAGTAGTCCAAAACGTCGGAGGTGGCTCAGATGTGGCCGGATCCACTGAAATCGAGGTGTTCGCGGCACGCGCAACGCGAGGCGGTAGCGACAGCGCAGCCGTAATCTCGTCTATGGTCAACCGTGGATGCCAAATCCGCAACGACAGCGCATATGTATATGCAGGCATCTCATGTGTCGACGTGTCAGGCGAGCGCGGCATCAGGTTCGGTTGGTTGCGAATCCGGATCAGGGGTTCCGTCACCCGTCAGCTGGGCAATTGGACCAGCCTGCTCCGGGCGGACTCTGCGCAGAACCGCAGTAACGGCCAGGACAACGACTGCGCTTGCTCCCGCAAGGATCATCCCGACCTCACCGACGCCGGTTGCGAATAGCACGATCAGCCCGATCACTGCAGCGATTGCCAGTAGCCCCCACACCCAGTTGGGAATCTGTTCGGCACCGCTGCGAGCGTAGTCGGAAACATGACCGTGATCCTCAGCGTTCCCCTCGCCGTCGGTAGTAATGATGTGTCCGTCCGGGGTGATACCCACCCAGTCGCGTGGACCGGCCCCAATAGCGTCCTTGATCTTGTGAATGGTCTCACGATCGAGTCCGCTCTGGTCGATGGGCCGGGTACCCGAGGGGGCGTTGCGGGGCCGCGACCGGCGTGAACGCTCATCGGGGGTGTCACTATTGTCGGGGTCATCACCGTCGCTGCGCTGCACATGGCTCGCGTCCGCATGCCTGAGCAAACCTGTAACTGCGGCGTTGCCAGATACGCGCTGTAAACGCAGTAGAGTTGCGGAAGACATGTGTTGGGCAGCGGGGCCTGGGCCCAGGTCCGCACGGAGAGCATCCTGATCGTATGCTGGCCTGGGTATTGACGAACGCACCGGTCGGCTGATCTCCGACGAGGGCTTGGCAACGTGATCCATGAGCGATACTCGACTACAGATTAACAGGCTGCACACACATGGCAATCACAGTCGTCACAACAATCACACGTG
>JAFAOS010000278.1 GCA_019247515.1 Chloroflexota bacterium
TCACGCTGGCCACCAACACCCACGGCCTGGTGATCGAGCAGCACGCCAGCTGGGCCGAACGCCTCGCCCTCGTGCTCGCCTGCAAGTCGGCCGTGCGCGCAGGGGACGTGCTGGCCCAACCCGAAATGGAAGCGCTGCTTCGCCGCCTGAGCGAAGCCAGCCTGTGCCGCACGTGCGCCCACGGCCGCCCGACCGCCATCCTGCTCAGCCATGCCCAGCTGGAAAAAGAGTTCGGCCGCCGCTAGCCCTTTACAGGGGTGTAGCCAGATACACACAAAAATGGGCCACAACGCCTCGCGTGCGAGGTGGCTCGACTCGAACAACAGTGATGGCGTGCTCGGTGTGCCTCCAGCCTGCGCGCCATCAGCTGTCTACCACGCGTGTCCACAAGCAACGTCTCACAACACTCAGGTGCGGCCGTCACTCCCGTACATCGGCCCAATCCCCGCATTCACGTCATGAGGCGCAAACTGGCGGAACGGCGGGCGCTGACGAGGGTCGCGCTTTTACGAGCCGCGAGCGAACTCATTGCTGCAGTCACCCAGCGCGCTCCTTGCTCCTAGAACGGGCAGTTACCGGGGGCGGGCTCGTCGGTCGTCGTCGGCACACCGCTCGGCACCCCGATGTGGGTCGCGTACCAGGAGGCGCGCTCCGTGGGGCTCTCGTTGCGGGCGATGTGGACCTTGCCGATCGGTTCAATGAACGATTGGCCGGCCTGCACCACATTCGGCGCGCAGTTCGGATCGTCGGCCGCGTAGAGGGTCAGGGTGCCTTCTGTCACCTGAACGAAGACGACATCAGGATGCGAATGCCAACCGCTGTCGCCCCCCGCGGCCATCGTGCCGTGGACGACCGCCAGGTCCGTGCCTTTGTCCAGTGCCAGCTGGATCTGGGGATCGTCGACTGAAAATGGCCCAGACCCCGAGTCGAACGGACTGACCGCGCTTCTCCCGAGCACCTCGGTGTCCGTTCCATTGGGTTGGGTTGCCATAGCAACACCGGAGGAAGCAAAAGTCGTTGATAAGACGAGTACGCAAATACGCACAGCACGAAAGTGCTTCATCGGTAGCCCTTTCCAATTCCCTTTGCAGTAGGGCCCAAACACGAGCAGACATTACGCGGAACTGACAGGTGTGCGACACCGAGAATCGCGATTGTTTGCTCAGTCAGAGACCAGTGCGATGGGATCGAGATCCACGGCGACTAACGCGATAACAATCGACGCGACCACAACGCTTGAGATTCAAACAACGAGCCTGCTCGGCAACTGGCGTGTGGCAATGGTGGTGGCATGAGTCCTCGCTCCAGGAGGGATCGGCCCATGCCCGGTGTTGCACTCAACGGCTTCGATGCAACCAGCACGGGTCCTCCCAAGTGATGCGTCGGGTTCCGCCGGGTGCGACCAGCGGTGACTGCCCGCGTCCGGCGAAGCCCGACTCCGCCAATCTGATCTGTTGCCGAGCGCCGGACATCCGCGTAACCACCCAACCTGGCCACGGTCCTGTGGCGGGAACCACCCAGTTCGATGCTCAGGTCAAGCCGTGGCGGAAGGCATAAGCGGTCGCGTCGGCCTTGCCGCGTGCGCCGATCTTCGCGTAGAGGTTGTTGATGTGGCGCTCTACGGTGCGGACGCTGAGCACCAGTTCTTCGGCGATCCCTCGGTTGCTCCTCCCGGATGCCACGAGCCGCAAGACTTCCAGCTCGCGCGCGGTGAGCCCGTCGGGAGCAGCTGTGCCACTCGCAATGGAGGCTTCGCCAGAACATTCGCCGAAAGCCAGGAGCTGCGCACTCAGCACCTCCGCCACGGCCTGGGCCAGTGATACGGCCTGTCCTTTTGCAACTGCTCGATCAACTTCTGCCTGGCCGAGGGTTCGCCTGGCAGCGACGCGTTGATCCAGAAGAGCGTTGATGTGCGGAGCTGGCGAATGTACTCGTGTCGTGACATGCGTGGCGACGGCGGTGTCCAGCATGAGGGCCTCCTCCACACGGCCAATGCTCGCTGACAGGTGCGCAAGAGCGAGCGCGCATCCCACGAGTCCGACCTGGCGCCTCCCAAAACGGAAACCCTCATCGCCGCCGCTCAGCTCCGCCGCCTCGGCGACCGCCTCACGGGCGTGGTCGCGATCGCCCTGATCCGCGGCAACGCATGCAAATAATATGAGAATCCCGCCCACTTCCAGCTTGTCGCCGACATCCCGCGCCAGGGCGAGCGCCTTCTCGGCCCGTTCACGACTCGCAGCCAGGTCACCCTTGCCGTAGCTAATCGAAGCAAGCGCGCCGAGCGCCCGGATGCGAATCTTGGCGAATTGCGCTTCAGTCGCTACGACCAACGCCTGTTCCATCAGCTGTTCGGCGGCCGCTCGCTTGGCCAGGTCCTCCTCGCTGAGGTCGCGTCGGAGATAGGCAAAACCGTAAAGGTCACCCAGCTGCTCCGCGAGGTTCTGGAGAGTCATGGCTTCGACCGCACGGTCGCCCGCACGTTGCGCCAGGCCGAGCGCCTCTTCCAGGAGGCAACGCGCCTTGTCGACCACAGTCTGGGACCGGGTACGGCGACCGATGACGTACGTTGGGTTCGCCACCAGAATCAGGGCGTCGGCAACGCGGGCGTCGTTTCCGAGCGCCCGCCATAGGCCGGCGGCTTGCTCGGACAGGCCCATGACCCTTGTTTCCAACGGAGTTGCTTGCTCGGCCAGGCGCAGGGCTGTCTTTTCCGACGTCCGCTTTACATCCGCCAGGCCAGCGGCACCCGTGAGCGCCTTCGCCCGACCCACGGTCGGCGCAGCTGCCCCCGGGAGCGCAAGGAGGCGATCGAACCAATTGCTGCCTTCGGTCTGGAAGCCACGCATGAGCCAGAAGCGGTACAGATCTCCGGCAAGACACAGGCCCAACTCCGATTCGCCGCACTCCACGCACCATTGGAGCGCGGCGCGGAAGTTGTCATGCTCCTGCTCGAGGCGCGCCAGCCAGGATCCAACGCGTGGTCCCCAGAGTTCCGGCTCGGCTGTTTCGGCCAGCTTCAGCAAATACTCGGCATGTTTGTGTCGTACCTCGGACTCGTCGGAAGAGTCCTGCAGACGCTCCAACGCGTACTGACGGAGTGTCTCGAGGAGCCGATAGCGCGCCTCGCTGCCCTGGTCCTCGACCTGCAACAAGGACTTGGCCGACAGTCGCCCGATCAGATCGAGGATCTCGGTTGGCTCGACGCCTACACCTGCGCACACCGCCTCCGCGGCCTCGAGCGAAAAGCTCCCGGCAAACACTGCCAGCCGCTCGAACAGCGTGCGCTCCTGCGGATCGAGCAAGTCGTAGCTCCAGCGGATCGTCGCACCAAGCGTCTGGTGGCGGGGTAACGCATTTCGGCTAGGGTCTGTGAGCAACCGAAAGCGCTCTCCCAAGCGCGCCACAATCTGTTCCACCTGCAATACACGCACTCGCGCCGCGGCGAGTTCGATCGCGAGCGGTATGCCATCGAGATGGCGACAGAGCTCCACGACGGCTGACCCGTTCGCCGAAGTGAGGCGGAAGTCCGCCCTGGTTGCGACGGCACGCTCGACAAATAACTGGACTGCCTCGTACTCGGTCGCACTTTCCAATCGGATCGGATGATCCGAGTTGGGGAACGCTAACGGAGGGACGGGCCAGACCGTCTCACCATAAAGATTCAGGACCTCGCGGCTGGTGGCGACGATCTGAAGGTCGGGGCAGGCCCGCAATAGAGCTTCGATGAGGACGGCACAGCTCGCCAGAAGATGCTCGCAGTTGTCGATGACGAGAAGCGCTCGCTTTGGGGCCAGATACCTCACCAGCGTCGAAATCAGCGGCTCGTCAGCTCGCTCGAGCACACCCAGGACCTCAGCGAGCGCTCTCGCCACAGCCTGCGGCTCAGCAAGCGAAGCCAACTCCACCAGCCAGACGCCATCTTCGTACGCTTCCTGAACTTCCACTGCGACACGCTGCGCCAGGCGGGATTTCCCGATCCCGCCGGCGCCGACGAGGGTGAGCAATCGAGTGCGATCGAGTACCGCGAGCAGTTGCTCGAGCTCCTGCGTGCGCCCGATGAAACTGCTCACCGGGGCCGGCAAGTTATGCCGCGGCGCGGAGCTAGGGGTAATGAGGAGGTGCTTCGAAGACATCAAGATCCCGCGGCCCCGCGCCGTTGCGGCGCGTGTCACCCAGCGCACTCAGCACACGCCGCATCATACTGCCAGTGTCACGGGAGCGATTACACGGTACGCATAGACAGGGGGATTACGACTAGTGGCAGCGGTCTCGCGCAGACAGGCCCTGATCGGAGTGGGAAGCGTGCTCACCTGTCTGCGCCTCGGCTTCGCATGCACGCAGTCACCTACGACCCCAGGCTCGAGCGCATCAGCGACAACGGGAGCAGGCGCACTTGTGGCGGCGGCAACGGTCACGCCTACGCGTGGCGGCAACCTGATCTCCGCTACGACCGCGGGGATTCCAAATGCGAATCCATATCCCAACAGCCCGGCAACGAACCGCTATCGCAACGCGCTGTTCGATCCACTGGTGTCGTTGGACCCACAGGTTCAGCCTCTACCTGAGCTCGCCGAATCCTGGACGAGGTCTGACGACGGATCGACGCTCATATTCAAGCTCCGCCGAGGCATCATGTTTCATTCTGGTCGCCCATTTACCGCTGACGCCGCCAGGTGGAATATCGAATTTGCTCAGGATCCGAGCGGTCTTGCGCAATCTGGTCCATCATTGAAAGGCGTTCAGGCGAGAGCAATCGATGCGGGTACTCTGCAGATCACGCTCCCGGACGTCATGCCACAGATATTCGCACTGCTCGCCGACGTGCTGATGATAGACCCGCAGTCCAACCCGGTCACCGACGGCATCGGCACCGGGCCGTTCATGCTGGACGGACTCCGTCCGGATGACGAGATGCGTTTGATGCGCAATCCGCGGTACTGGCGCGCAGACCGCCCATTCCTCGACATAGTGAGCATCAAGAATGCACCAGATATACAGGCCGGCCTGGTAGCTCTTGAATCCGGCGCCATCAGCCTGACACAGTGCCCAACAAACGACGTACAGCGCCTGCAAACGACCAGTGGTACAAACGCAACCGTGTTGCTCGGGTCGGGCAACTACCACGTGCTCATTGACACCGCTGACGGACCCCTCTCGGACCAGCGAGTGCGCCAGGCGCTAAGCCTTGCTCTGGACCGCAAGCGGCTCACCGAAACGATCTTCCACGGTCTGGTGGTACCGACGTACATCATGTGGCCGCGAACGTCGCCGGTTTGGAACGCCGACGATGACACGGGAGAATTCAATCTCGATAGAGCGCGAGAGCTACTTGCTACTGCCGGTTATGCAGGCGGCTTCGCGATGAAGCTTCAAGGCTCCACCGCATATTCGGATGTGAACGAATTCGCTCAAATAGTGCAGGCGGACCTCGCCACAATCGGCGTCTCCGCCACCATAGACATCCTGGAAGCTGCGGAAGCAACCGCGATCACGCAGCAAGGCAAATTTACCGACGTGTTTCTGCTGCCGTACACCTTCGGGGACGCAGACCCTGCATTGCTGTTCACAGCGCCGCCTTTCCGGACGACAGGAAACTCAACGCGGTTCCAATCTGATCAGTACAAACAGATGGTGGATTCTGCCCAGCGTGAAGCTGACTTCGCCAAACGAATAGCGATGTACCGGCAGATAGCAGTGTTCGTCAAAAACCAGGCGTTCGAGCTCCCGTTGGCACCGGGTTTCGGGGCATTTGCGCACCGCTCCAACCTGCATGGGATCACACGCGCGCCATTCACAAGCGTGCCGCTGCTGCGGGACATCTGGATGGCGGATGCAAGTGTGTGAGGGATTTATGTTCTGTTCGGTCACCACCTGGTGTGGCCACTCTGCGTCGGCCCTTCGCCAGTCTTGGCGTTGGTGGGCTCGTCGGCCCCGCGGTTGGCCGTGCTGCGCCGCTTGGTCTATCAACAACAACCTCGAGCAACCAGGCTCACGCGATACCTAACGCCGGGCGCGACTTTCGACATGACTGCCGATCAAGTCCGCGTTCCTGGCTACGCAACCGGCGTTCGTAATCTTACGTCGGCCGACCGGGCGCAGGACGCCGCCGAATAGGGCGTGGTGGATGCACGTGGCGCGGGCGACGTCGACCGCTTTATCCCCGTGGAGCTGGGCGGCTCAAACCACATCCCCAATCTGTGGCCTGAGCCGTACGGCGCTCCAGGCGCTCACGACAATGACCGCCTCGAAAGCTATTCTGCACGAGCAGGTCTGCAGCGGCACCCTGGCTCTCAGCGATGCCCAGCAAGAGATCGTCAGCGAGTGGCATGCCGTCTATCAGGCACTGTCCGGCGCCGCGGCGCCACCGCTTACCAGCAGTGATTCACTAAGCACGGCCCCCCGACATCAGATCAGGCCGTGAGTTTCGCAACCATCGCAG
>JAFAOS010000280.1 GCA_019247515.1 Chloroflexota bacterium
GCTAGCCCGGATTATTCACCGGGTCTTGACCTGAGCTGAGACGTCGCGGGAATAACCGGCTGGTCGCCCGGTTTGGGAGCTTATGCGTGACTCTCATCCGGACGACCCAGCCACAGGCCATTCTGCCACCCGGCGTCCTCAGTTTCAGTTGGTTTCTCGCCTGTCGCTGAGTGCGGCTCTGGATACTCTGGATACTCGTGGATCGGGCCGTAGCCGTTCTCGAACAGCCAGCGGATCACAACCAGGCATCGCCACGACCACCATGCGCGGATGATGTCGCGGTCGACGTCGGTGCCGTAGCCGGCGAGGACGTCTTCAAGGTGCTCCTCGTGCGCGAGCGTCAGCGTGGCGAGGTCGAACAGCGCGTCGCCTTGGGACGCCTCGGACCAGTCGAGGATGCCGGTGACCTCGTCACCCTCGACGAAGACGTGGACGATCTGCAGGTCGCCGTGAATGAACACGGGTGACCTCGGCCGGAGCGCAGCCTCGGCGAGGCGGCGGTGGCGCCTGACGACGTCGATGGGAAGCACGTCGTTCGCCACGATCCACTCGCACTCGCCCTCGAGTCGCGATCTGCGCTCGTCGACGCTCGGACCGGGCCAAGGCGGCAGCGGCGCGTCGTGCAACGTCCGGACGGCGGCACCCGCCGCGGCCCACGCCGCCGCCGAGGCGGTCGACGGCTCCTGGAGGCGGCCGAGTGCCCTCCCCGGGAGGGCAGCGAGCGCGAGCACGGGCGGCTTCCGCCACATGATGTGCGGGGTCGGCACGGGTGTCAGCGCCATCGCCGCGATCTCGCGGTCCGGGCGGGTCTGATCGGCATCGATCTTCAAGAACACGTCGCCGACGCGCAGTGTCGCGCGCTCGCGATGGGCGACGACAACCTCGATCTCCTCCACGCCACCCATCATCGCAGCCGACGACCCAGTCGCCCGTGTGTTCACTCAAGCGATAACTTGGCCGTCGTGAAAGCATAAATTGGCCGGGGAAGGACCCCGGCCGGCCGAGAGTCGTAAGCGGATTGCGCACATTCCGGGAAAAGGCTGCACATGTTCCGACGAGAGTTTGCACAGACTCGGCTGGTGGCGCGACGCACAAAGCTATTTGGGGTTGAGCGAGACGTGGGTACTCGCAGCCTGGTTCACACACCGATACAACCCGCGACATACAAGGCGGCGACGAACCGCGCATTCAGCGGTGTGATGCGCAGCGGCATCTGCACGTCCGGCGGGGACACCAGTCCTGTCAGTCCGATGCCAAACCTTGCAAGGCTGCAAAAAGTAGGTACCCGCCCACCCACCAGGCCATCGCGGCTGCAGCCTATCCCTGAAAGGCCTGCCGCGCGCGGATCAACTGCTTGACCTGCGCGCGCGAGACATTACCGCCAGTCGTCGATGACGTAAGCGTCCGGGCGGTCGTAGCCTGGCTCATCGGGCCGGTGCATGCTGACGCCGACAAGCGGGCCGAAGCGAAAGCCGTGGGCCAACATCGATTGGTAGGCCGCCTGGCGTGCGGTGTTGATGCCACCCAGGAGCACGCCCGCGCCGCGAGTCGCTGCCAAGGACTCGCACTCGCTCAGCAGGCGCTCGAAGTCCGCCGCGGCAGCGGGGCCAGGTCGCACTGCGCCGAACTTGACGAAGCACAGCCCGGTGCCCGCCTCCGAGCCCGCGCCGTAGTGGCACACCGCAAGGCTCGCAAGGCGCGACCCATCCCAGCTCAGCAGCGTGTCGCCCAGCTGCTGACTCTGCACCGCCTCGATCTCTATAGCGACATCCAGGCCGTCATAAATGCTGCTCGTCAGGGCGCGGCATTCTTTCAGAGCTGTGTCTCGATCGGTGGCGCTCAGTTGCGAGAAGAGCGAGACAGATGCGGGCGTCGCTTCAGCTGTAGCTGGTGTAACTGGCTTGGCCATGAGCGCGGTCAGGAACCGCGGCCAGAAGCCGAATTTCTGGTACAGGTGCAGGTGTTTGGTGCTGTTCGAGAAAGTGAACAGCCCTGCATGACGGATGCCGTGACGTTCGAACAGGTCCAGCGTCGGTTCCATGAGGCTGGTGGCAATGCCGCGGTCCCAGAGGTCCGGTCGCACCGTCAGCGGTCCAAAGAGCCCGACGCTGCCCCACAGGGTGACGAAGTTGGAGCCGGCTAGCTCGCCGCCTACTTCCGCGGCCAGCGTGGTCGCCGGATTTGTCCGCCAACGGCTGCCGATGACATCTGCGTCACCCGTGAACGTCAGTGGATCAGGCACGCCCAGGAATGTGCCGAACGCTAGCCGGAAGATGCGATCGGCCTCGGCAAGGTCGCTCTGGTCCAGACGGCGGATAACTACGCCCGAGCGCGCTTGGGTTTGCACGGTGTTCGTCATCGGTTGGGTCTCCTACGCGTGAGCTGTAGTGGGCCAGGGCGACGCAACCAGGCCGAGTTGGATAAACAGACCTAGATAGTCGAGGCCGATCCACTCTTCGACTATTTGCTCACCCTGGAAACGCCAGAACTCAACGCCCCAGGTGCTGAAACGCCGACCGGTCGCCGCGTGGCCGGCGAAGCCGCCGCCGTCAGTGGCGCTCCAGATGAAATGGACAATCACCTGGTCGCCGCATTCGACGAGGCGCTGGATGTCCACACGCATGTCGGTGAGGCCGGCTATCGCGTAGGCAATCGGCCCGATCTTGGCCTCTGGGCCGATGCCGTCGGCGACTTTGGCGTCGGGAGCGATGAGTTCCCGCACGTAGTCCCAGTTGCCGCCGACGAGGGCGTCCTGATAGTAGCGACGGATCCGATCCGCACGCGATCCAGTGAGCATGGCGCGAGGCTCACCTCCCTTGTAATTTGGTACCGAACTTTGGTACCAAAGAACTATGCAGCCTGCCGCACGCCGCGTCAAGCCCCCAAAACCACCCGAAGCCAATTGGGTGCGCGTCGCTCCGTCGCCAGCCGAGTTCGAGCGTGATTCGCCCGGCGCGGAGGCGCTCGCGACCGAGTGCGCGATCAATGTCCTGCACGTTCGCGACCTGCTCTGGACCAGGCTCGACCGAATGATGCGACCGCACGGCATTCCCTCGCCGTCGGGGTTTGTGATCCTGAGCATCCTCGACGGAGCGGGCACGCCGCTCGCGCCGAACGAGATCGCGCAGCGAATGTTCCTGACACCCGGCACCGTGACCGGCTTGATCGCCACCCTCCAGAAGCACGGCTACGTGACGGCGACGAAAGGTGCCGGCCGCGGACGCCACGTGCAGATCGACATCACCGAGCAAGGGCGAAGCATTCAGCGCGCGGCAGTCCGCGACCTGGACCCGCGGGTCGTCAATTGGCTGGCGTGCTTCGACACCAGTGAAAAACTCACATTCCTGCGTTTGCTGGGCAAGCTCGGCACGCATCTGAAGACAGCGCCGACAGGTGGCGGCCACCGAAACATACGGGTGGGTCGGGCTGAACCTGGGGGAATCGCCTGATTCTTCCAGGCCCCTCTTGGGAGCATCCTCGGTTCGTGAGGAGAGCCGAATGACAACTGTTACGACTCAAGCACGAGCGGCCACCGAAGCGGCCGAACCCGGCGTTGCCGACTTGCATCGCCGAGCCTGTGAATCCACCCGCAAGTTCATCGCGGGCATCCAGCCTGGCCAGTGGCGGAATGCCTGCACCTCCGAAGGCACCGTGAGCGGCCTGGTAAACCACCTGGTCAACGGACAGCTCTGGACGGCTGAGCTACTGCACGGCAAGGACGGCGCCGACCCGAATCCGGACCTCGAAGGCGATCTCCTGGGCCGCGATCCACTGGCGGCATATGACGCAGCCTGCGCCGCCGCACAGGTGGCCCTGGAGGAGCCAGGCGCGCTCGAGCGTGTCTGCCGAACCGGCCACGGCGACATGCCAGCCGCCTTCCACGCCCGCATCCGGATCATGGACGTGTTCGTGCATGGTTGGGATCTGGCTCAGGCCACCGGCCAGGACCCGACCCTGGACAGCGAGCTGGTGGAGGTGGTCTACCGGGACTGGAAGCCGCAGGAGGCGATGTTGCGCGGGAGCGGCATGTTCGGCCCGGCGCCCGATGTACCCGCAGACGCCAACACCCAGACCAGAATGCTGGCGTTGTTCGGCCGACCGGCGGCTCCGGCAGCGCCAATCAGAGTCCGCGAGCTGGGGCATGCCGGGATGTACGTGAAGGATCTGGAGGCGTCCGTCCGCTTCTACCACGACTTCCTGGGCTTCGAGATCTCTGGGCGCCTGCCTGGGACCGTATTCGTGACGTCAGGTCGGACCCATCACGAGTTTGCCCTGATCGAACCGGGTCCGGAATGCGTGCCCGGGCCAAAGCAGCCGGCCTTTGGTGTGAATCACATCGCAGTGCGTGTTGGCGAGTCCATCGACGATCTGCGCAACGCGCACCGGCGCCTCGTCGAAACAGGTACGCCCATCCTGGGAATCATCGACTTCGTGATCCAGAATTCGATCCTGATCGAGGATCCGGACGGCACCATGGTCGAGCTGTACATCGATACGGATGTGCCCTGGCGCACCGACCCAAAGATCTTCGAGAGAGCGCTGCCGAAGGCGCTGCAACTGTAGGAGAGACTCATATGCCCAAATACGTCGTCGTCGCCAGTCATGATCCCAGCGGCTGCCCGGGCGCAAGCGCCCAGATGGGCGAACTGTTCGGCAAGTTGATGGCAAACGGGCCGAAAATTGCAGCCAAGTACCAGGTTCAAGCAGGCGAGATCCTGCACCTTGGCCCGAGCCACCGCTTGATGTTCATGTTCGAAGCGCCCAGCGCCGATGCGCTCAACGAGTATTTGATCGAAAGCCGGCTGGCGGATGTGCAAGACGTGCAGCTGTACTTCGGCGAAGAGCTGCATGGCCTGATCGAGAAGACGGAGCGGCTCGGACTGCAGCCGCTTTACTGAGGTGGCCGACTGCGAGGGCGTCGTTTGACGCCCCCGCAGAGGCTCCGCAGAATGCACGACACCGTGTACGCTCGCCCGACCTTGTGCCCGACGCTGATTGGCCGTGAGCATGAGGTCTCGGTTCTCGGGCATGCGATCGAAGCGGCTCACGACGGACGCGGAAGCAGCGTCCTGTTGTTGGGCGAGGCTGGCGTCGGTAAGTCGCGCCTGGCCAGGGAGGCACGCTCCCTGAGCGAACAGCTGCGTATGCCGGTCTTATGGGGTCGCTGTGTGGAAGGAGGCCAATCAGCCCCTTACCGGCCGTTCAGCGAGGCCTTGTTGGCCGCCATGCGCGGCCACGCCCCGCCAGAGGTGGAGGCGCTGCGGCCATTCAAACCGATGCTGGGCCGGCTGATCCCACACTGGCGCGACGAGGCGGCTGACGTCGCCGAGTCGTCGGTTGTGTTGCTGGGCGAGGCTGTGCTGCGTTTGCTGCGCAGCCTCGGCGGCGACAATGGCACGCTGCTCGTGATCGAGGACCTCCACTGGGGGGATGCCGAGACGCTGGCGCTGATCGATTACGTGAGCGCAAATCTGGCAGCGGAGCCGCTGATGCTGCTGGCAACGCTGCGCTCGGGTGAGCCAGGGCCCGCGTGGTCGATGGCCACGTCACTGCATTCCCGACGGCTTGCCGAGGTCCTCGAGGTGCGGCGGCTGAGCCAAACGGAAATGGGCCTCATGGCTCGGGCGTGTCTGCGCCAGAGCGCGCTCCCGACCGCGGTCGAGGCTGCGCTGGCTTCTTCCGCCGACGGTCTACCGCTGCTGGTCGAGGATCTCCTGGCAGAGTGGGCAGCTTCAGGCCAGCTGAGTCGCGCCGATGACGGCTGGCAGGCTCCGGAGACGCTGTCGCACCTGGTTCCGCTTACGTTCGCCGAGATTATCCGACGCCGACTAGCAGCCCTCGGGCAGCAGGCGAGTGCGCTGCTCAGGCTCGCGGCACTGCTGGGCCGCAGCTTCGACTGGCGCATACTCCCGAGCGCCGCGGGGCTGGACGATGACCAGGCGCTCGATGTGCTCCAACGGGCGGCCCAGATGCAGCTGATCGAAGCCGAATCAACCGAAGGCCAGGCAGGGTTTCGTTTTCGGCACGCCCTCACGCAAGCGGCGATCCTGGCTGAGCTGCTGCCGGCGCAGCGGGCACGCCTGGCCAGCCGACTGCTAGAGCTCATGCACCGGGCGTACCCAGGCTTGCCCGGCCAGTGGTGCGATCTCGCCGCCCGTCTAGCTGGTGATGCCGGAGCTCGGGAACAAGCCGTCGTTTTGCTACTCGAGTCCGGGCGCCGAGCGCTGAGCAGTGGTGCGCTCACCACCGCGGAGGCCACACTCGAACACGCCCACAGCGTGTGCCAGCCTGGCAGCTTGCTGGCTGCAGACGTCGAAGAAACGCTGATAGACGCACTGGCGCTTGCCGGTAAGCACGAACAGGTCGTTGCCGCCGGGCCAGGGCTCCTGGATGCACTGGCTCGACTCAACGCTTCCGCCGAGCGGCTGGTTCAGGCGCATCTGCGCATTGCTCGGGCGTGCGTCGCGGCGTCAAATTGGGGACCGGCAGCCGAACACCTGCGCGTTGCACGGCAGCTGGCTGAGGCGTGTCCAGCAGCGCTGCGGCCGCCGATCGATGCGCTGGCCGCGCACGTCGCGCTGGGACAAGGCGATACGGAATCGGCCGCCAGCCTGGCTGAGGCAGCTTTGGCAGGCGCCGAACAAGCCGGGCTATGGGAAGTTGCTTGCGAGGCGCTCGAGGTCACTGGCCGTATTGCCCGCCAACGCGACCTCCGAGCGGCCGAGGCGGCGTTCGAGCACGCCCGACACCTCGCTGAGGAGCACGGCCTTGCCATCTGGCGGCTGCGTGCCATCCACGAGCTGGGAACGATCGACATTTTCACGCCCGGCGCCGGGCCCGAGCGCTTGCTCCAGGCCCGCGAGCTTGCAGAACGGGCGGGAGCGTTGGGCCTTGCGGCCATCGTGGACGTGCAGCTGGCCGCGATGCGGATTGCGCACGGCGACTTCGACGCTGTGCTTGTGCTTGCATCGCACTCCGCGGAGATTGCCCGGCGTCTGGGGCTGGGCGCAACGCGGGTGACGGCACTGCTGTTCTCTGCAGAGGCACGCGCTCGCAAGGGTCCGGATCGCCCCGCAATGGAGGCTGCGCTCGCGGAGGCGTTACGCGCGGCGCAGGGCGACACGGTGCTGGAGACCGAGGTTCAGGCAGTGGCCTGGGGCGACTGCCGGGCGATGGCCTCGCTCGTCGAGGGCAACAAGTCCGCCGCGCTGCGCGAGCTGTGCAGAGCCCAGGAGTACTTCCGCACCACTCAGTCGACCGCGCTGAGTCCCAGCCGCGGGGTGTGGGCGCTGCTCACCACGCTGGAGAGCGATTCTCGGGATTCCGGCGTCGAAGCCTGCGCCGAAGTAGCAGCCTCCTTCGCCACGGTCCAACTCGTGAACAAAGCCTGCCTGCACTATGCGGACGCGGTGCGAGCTGGCCGCGAGGGTGGCGTTGGCGCCGCGGCAGAAGCGATGTCGGCGGGGGATGCACTGCTGGCCGTCTCGGTTCCCTGGTTCTTGCACTTTGGGCACAGGCTTGTGGCCGACGAGGCCATCGCCCGAGCCTGGGGTGAGCCGGGTCGCTGGCTGCAAGAGGGAGCAGCCTTCTTCTCGGGTCTGGGGCAGCAGCGGTTGGCGTCGACCTGCCGGTCACTGCTGCGCAAGTGCGGCGTCGCGACAACTCGAACGCACCGCAAGCATCCCGGCGTGCCGCCGGCTTTCCGCGCGCGTGGCGTCACCGGCCGCGAGATGGAAGTGCTCTCCGTGATTTGCGATGGTCTTTCCAACCGGGAGATTGGCGCGCGCCTGTATGTGTCGCCGAAGACGGTGGAAAAGCACATTGCCAGCTTGATGGACAAGCTGGAGGTGCGCACGCGGGCGCAGCTCGCAGCGATCGCCTCGGCACCTGCTGCCCGCTCCGCTCGATAACGGCAAAGGTGTACGTCGGCTCGAGTAATCGTTCAGAGACCTTTGACCAGGTGGATATCCTCGGGTTCCTGGGCGATGAGATCCGGGTCCATCTCTGCGATAACCCGAAAGCCCTGGGCTAAGTAGAAGCCCACGGCCGGCACCGAAGGCGTGGCGGAGACGTACAGCTCGCGCGCCCCAGCAGCGACCGCGCGACCTTCGATCTCCACGACGAGCCGACTGGCCACCCCATGGCGTCGGTACGCGCGAGTCACGAACAGAGAGTGGAGTTGCGCCCGCACCGCCGGCAGGCGCGGCCGCACGACGGCGACGCCGACAAGGAGGTCCGCGCAAAGCGCTCCGTAGACCACACCGCCTCGATCGAGGATCGCTTCCCACGCAGCGATGAATTGATCGGAACTCCGCAAATGAAAAGCCTCAGCAGCTACATTAGCCGTCTCGCCGCGGCGCATAGCGTGCGCGTCCGCGCTTACCATTCCTCGAGCGCCTGCAATCGCTGACCGCCCTACGCGACTACTTGCACGACACTCGCGGGCACCGAGGTCCCGTTGCGGAAGACGTTTATCTCGCGATTATGGAAGCACTGGTCGACAACCGTGCTGAAGCAAACACAATCTTGGACGAGTTGTACGCGGGAATCGCCGGCACTCGTACACACACGCTCCGAGTTGCTGAACGCCTCGGCATTGTGCTCACAAAGCACGCGGGCTGCATGTAAATCTGGTGCCGCGAATTGACACGCAGCCAGGTCGCCCGTAACGGGAGTACGGGTTCAGAGCTCTCAGCCCACTGGCGATCGGCTTCCGCGTCGCCTACCTCCAACCATAATCTGGCCAGAACGGCCAATTTCTGAGTTAAGTTTCACCTTAAGTAGTCACCCATTTTCGTCACATTTTGAACTTGATCGCGCCCCGGGACGCGTTTAGCTGATTCGCCGTTTTTGCCCACCGCTGGCACGATCACCGGACGGTCAGTGGCACGGTGACGGCACGTTGCAGCGTGGTGTCCGGGGAGGCCTCGACGCACGGCCCCCACTACGAGACGGTCTTTTGTTGCGGACCCGTATGACAATGCCGCGCTCCGCACCGCTAGCCTCCTTGGCTAACTTCGCCCGGGGTTGCTCCGCGCAGGAGCGGCCCAACGCCCCACCAAGCCGTCCCCTCGCGGATCCGGGATCGACAGACATGGCTGATCTAGCACGTACGCACGCTCGCGCGGGCTGCTGCACGGCGGCTTCGCGGCAACCCGCGATCCTGAACGGTCGGCGCTCGGACCCCTTCAAGGCTTCTCAATCCGCGTAATGACCCTGCTCGATGTCTTCGATCAAGCCCACTCGTCCGCCGCTGCTGCCGCGCAACTTCGCGACGAGGTGCGCCTTGGCCGACAGAACGGCGTAGCCGTTGAAGCAGTCCTGGCGGCCAGTGCGGGTCATCGTGCCCGCCGTCGTGGCTTATGGCCAGACGGCTTGAGCACGCGCGAAGTCGAGGTGCTGCGGCAAGTCGAGGTGCTGCGGCTTGTCGCGCGTGGGCTACCGAACCGCGAGACGGCGCGCGTGCTTTCGATCTCCGAGCGCACCGTGGCCCACCACATTCAGCACGCATACGACAAGATCGGCGTGTCCACACGCGGCGCGGTCGTGCTGTATGCACTCCAACACGACCTCGTCGACTAACTCACCCGGGCATGGGGTTACGCATCGTGCGCACCAGAATCTCGGGACCGAGCTTGACGTTGTCACCCGTATGGAGGAGAAATCGAACGACGTCGACGACCTCCTCCACCTGGAGAAAGTCCTTCGGATTGGCGCCCGGCACGACGAAGCCCATATCCGTGTCGACGAACCCAGGGCAAACGACCCACGCCTTGATGCCGTTGGTGTGGTTGCCATTTTGAATAACTTCGGTGAGCGCGCGCAGAGCGTGCTTGCTAACGCAGTACGCCGCGAACCCGGGAACGATCGCGACGCCGGCTTCGCTGGCGATGTTGATGATGCGCCCAAAGCCGCGCTCTTGCATGTCTGGCAACGCGGCCGCGCAGAGATACGCCGCCGCGCGAACATTGACGGCGAAGGTGCGGTCCCACTCCGCGATGCTGGTTTGTTCGAGCGGCTTCCACACCGCGTAGCCCGCGTTGTTCACGACGATGTCGATCGGCCCGAACTCGGTCCGTGTGCGCTCAATCAGATTGGCAAGCGCGTCGTCATCAGTGACGTCGGTGGGCACCGCCAGAGCCACTCCACCCGTTTCGCGAATAGAGGTCGCGACTCGCTCCAATGCATCCTCGCGTCGCGCCGCAAGCACCACCCGTGCCCCGTCATCGGCGAGCATGGCCGCAAGCCCAGCGCCAATCCCGCCCGACCCTCCCGTCACCACCGCCACCCGCCCTCTGAGCCCCCTGTCCAGGCCCCTTCCCACGTAGTTCATCAGCCTCATTGTGCCCGTGCAGGCCACCGATCAGACTCATCGTTTCCGCCACGGCTGAAACGTGCACCGACCCCGGCGACGCTCAGCCGGCAGGAACGACGGAACTGGTGCAACGGGTTGGGGAACAAAACCGCTCCAACGACAATGGGAACACCAACCGCCCGACGTGCCTCACAAGCAGGCAGAGGCAGCTGCTTCGGACCCGAACGTCTTGCGGTGCCACCGCATCACGCGGGCGTCAATGTCGACGATGAGCCACCAACTCGCCGCGTCGCGTGGGTTGCCGCAGACCGCCCCCGAGTGGGCCATGTAGGCACCGGTTGCGAGCCAGTCGTAAGGCTCGCCCGGGACAGGCCGCACCGCGCGCGTAGCGGCGCCGTCGTAAACGAACAGCGCCGGTTCATGCGTATGGCCGACAAGTCCGAGCGATCCCAAGGGGCGGCCAGGCAGGATTCTGGCGGCAGAC
>JAFAOS010000285.1 GCA_019247515.1 Chloroflexota bacterium
ATTCTGGCAAGCTCCTCCACGCGGCCGACAAAGGGCTCGTCCGGCGCTTTCTCGGGTGCCGTGTCGTACCGAACCGCGGTGGGTTTCGGGAAGGACACTGCTAGTGGCTCCCCAACGGCGCCTGGCGCTGCCAGCGCACTGCGCAGCACGTCCTGACGCTGGGCCAGGATCGCACCCTCCAGGTCGGTGAGCGCAGGGCCTGGGTCCAGTCCGAGTTCCTCGAGCAGTACTGCCTGCGCACGACGCAGCGCAGCGAGCGCATCGGCCTGCCGCTCGCTTGCCCAGAGCGCGAGAGCAAGCAGCCGCCAGCGCTCTTCACGCAACGGCTGCTGCCGCGTGAGCACGTCCGCGACCGGGGCCGCCTGTGCAGCCGCTCCGGTCCAGAGCAGGCTCTCGACCCAGGCTTCTTCGGCTGTCAGGTGAAGTTCCGTCAATCTTGCTACCTCGGCCACTGCCCAGTGCTCGTCAGCGAACTCGGCGTAGGCCGTGCCTCGCCAGAGCGCAAGCGCGTCCTCCAGCTGCGAGCGTGCCAGCTCCGGCGCGTGCGTCGCCACCTGCAGCGCGGCGTTCAGCAGCGACTCGAACCGCCACGCATCGACGGCCTGTGAGGGCAGCAGCAGCGCGTAGCCTGGTGGCTTGCTCGCCAGGAGCGTGGCTGGCGTGCGAAGTGTCCGCCCAGGTTCGAGCACGCGCCGCAGGTTGGATACGTACGCCTGGAGCGAAGCGATCGCGCGCGGCGGCGGTTGTCCCCGCCAGAGCTGGTCGAGCAGGCGGTCGATGGAAACGACCCCGCCGCGCTCGACCAGCAGCAGCGCCAGGACAGCCCGCTGCAGGGGGCCGCCGAGATCAACTGTCTTGCCTCCCACCTCGACTTCCAGCGCGTCGAGCACCCGGACCGAGGGGGTCACTGCGGCGTTGGTGGCCATCCCAAGAGAATGCCAAGTCGTTTCCAAGAGCTGCTCAGCATGCTGGCATCACCAACTCAGCCAGCAAGGAGACCGCAATGCCCGCAACCATTTCTGCGCAACGCCCCGACACCCGCGCCACCACGACGCCAACGCCCACTCCCACTCCCGCGCGCCGTCCCGATACCCGCGACATGATAGCCATCCACCGGGTGTTTCGTCGGGAAATCGACCTGCTCCACCGTCTGATCCAGGCGGTGCCCGAAGGCGACACCGCGCGCGCCGAGGTCGTCGCCCGCCATTTCGCCGATTACCAGATCGGCCTGCACTTCCACCACTCGGGCGAGGACGAGGTCGTCTGGCCACTCCTCCTGGCGAGGCTGGACCTGGAGGCCGAGATGGTGCTGCGCATGGAGGCACAGCATGAAATCGTCGCCCGCACGCTCAAGGAGGCCGCCCAGCGGCTCGCCGGGTGGCGGGCCGCACCGTCAGCAACCAGCGCGGGTCCGCTGCTGACTGCGCTCAACGAGCACCGCGCCGCGGTGATCGAGCACCTGCGTGATGAGGAAGACAACATCCTGCCGCTGGTCGAAAAGCACCTCACCCAGACGGAGTGGGACCGGTTAGGCGAGCGGTTCGCCGCCGAGGTCCCCAAGGACAAGATGCTCTTCTTTCTGGGCCTGATTCTCGAAGACGCCACTCCCGCCGAGCGTGAGCTGCTGACCTCGCACCTGCCGGCTCCGGCCCGACTCCTCTGGACCTGCATCGGTAAGCGCCAGTACGACCACAAGATCCGCGAGATCCGCGGCGCTCTCGACCCGCGCGTGCCGCCGGTGCCGCGCCTCGCTCGCTGGATGAACCGGCACGCAAGCCCTGACAAGTCCGCTCCGGAGGCGCTTCTGCGCTTGCACCTCTGGCTGTATCAGAAGAGCGGCGGACGGATCGGCCATGGCATGATCGGCGGCCCGTGCCTGGTGCTGACGACCACCGGGCGCAAAACACATCAACCTCGCGCCATCGCTCTGGTGTATGCCCGCGACGGCGACAGGTACGTCGTGGCAGCATCCAATGACGCGCGCGCCCAGAATCCAGGCTGGCTGTTCAACCTGCAAGCCGAGCCGAGAGTCACGCTTCAGGTGGCCCGCTGGACGGTGGCTGGAACCGCGCATCTCGTTGGGCGGACCGACCCGAGGTTCCAGAGGCTCTGGGCGCTGCTGAATGCCGCCAGCGACGGCCGGTACGATCGCTACCAGGCAAGAACGGCGAGGCCTATCCCCGTCGTGGTCATCGAACCGGCGCCGGCGGTTCCACACCAGCACCCCTGAGGGAGGAGAACCGCGGTGGTGCGCTGCTCTTAAGGCAACCGTCACGGCCCAGCAGTGGCGCACTGAACTAACTCGCTGACGGGGGCCTGGTTTTCATCCCGCTGGGAGTGATGACCCTTGAGCGACAAACCGAAGGCGTCCGATATGGCCGCGCCGGCGGTGGATTGGAGGCGCCGAGTATGGCGCTGCCTATCGATCGCCCGTCAGGGCGGGATCGAGCTCTGGATGGTCAACAAAGGCTTTGCGGAGGTCCTCGGTATCGGCCACCCGGTTGGCGTGCTTCGGCAAGAACACGCCGCCGGAACGGACGCGGTACACTTCCGGCTTGTCAACGCCGGGTGGCGTGGTGCCCTGTTCCGCCAGTGCCCTCACCGCATCAATCAGGCGACGGCGGACGCGAATGAGCATCACCTCCGGCATGGTGCAGCAGCTCGCTGAGCTGGGTCGCCGCTCGTCCGTGGCGCCATCGTATGCCAACCTGGACGGCGCAGCGCCGCGGCCTGAAGGCGATCGGGGTGCCGTGGTGGCGCGACGTCGTTTCTGAGGCTTCCGAGCGGTGGGGTCGCCATCTAGTCTTCTGCCGTCGCCTCTTTGCGCGATTGCCACGGCCAGCGCCCTTCGATCTCCACCACCAGCGACCAACTCAAGAACGTTCGCACGAGCACCAGGATGCCCAGGACGCTGATGTTCACCAGGCTCGGCTGCAATGCGACGGTGCGGACCACGTCGGCCGCGACCAGGATCTCCAGGCCGATGAGCAGACCTCTTCCAAGACGCGCTCGGTATTCCTCATACAGGTCCGGGGCTCGCGGACGGGCGGCCATCCGGATCAGATACCGGGCTGTGGCATAGGTCACTATGACCACGATGATCGCGACTGCTAGCGTCTCGATAGCCAGCGCTGCGCCTTCGATCCAGGGAACAAGTGCGCTGCCAGCCTCTTCATCCATCGGAGCAGGACCTCGACCAACGCTGCCCGTGGAGCACCCGGGCCCAACATCCACCGGGGGTAGCGCCACCAACTCGGCTCGGCCACCTGCACTCGCTCATCGACCTCTCAACGTATGTCACAGTGCTTCCAGTTTCATCCGAAAAGTGGGCCCCGGCTCCGGGTCACACGACGTCGGCACCGCGCTTGCCGGACTGCTGGGCGGCCTGGGAAGTCCAGTGTATGGAGGACCATCGGCACCTGCTCCGTAACTCAGGCGCTGGCTGCATACGATAGACTGCGGAGACCTGCAGTTATGCATGCCGACTCTGGCTCACGCATTGCGCGTTCTGGCTGCGCGACACTTTCAGAGCTGCTCTGCGGCTTTGCGAGCCCCGATCAGGATCGGGTCCCAGACTGGCGCAAACGGTGGCGCATAACTGAGGTCCAGGTACTGGACCTCTTCAACGGTCATGCCAGCGTGCAGCGCGGTAGCGAAAACGTCGATGCGCTTGGCCGCGCCTTCAATGCCTACCAGTTGAGCGCCCAGCAACCGTCCAGTTGCACGCTCCGCCAGGACCTTGACGGTGATCTTGCCAGCGCCGGGAAAATAACCGGCGCGTGTGGTGCTGTCGATCCTGCCGACAACATACTCCAGTCCGAGCGCTCGGGCCTCTTTTTCGTTGAGTCCGGTGCGCGCGACCTCAACCGTGCAGATCTTGCTTACGGCGGTGCCAACGACACCAGGAAACGTAGCGTAACCGCCGCCCAGGTTGATGCCGCAGATGCGGCCCTGCTTGTTGGCGATCGTGCCCAGCGCGATGTGCACGGGGCGACGGCTGATCAAGTGGAAGGCTTCGGCGCAATCACCCGCCGCCCAGACTCCCTCCACGTCGGTTTGCATGCGGGCGTTGATCTTGATCGCCCCTGTCTCGCCGAGCGGGATCCCAGCATTCCGCGCGAGCACAGTGTCAGGTCGCGTACCGATTCCCAGGATCACGAGCTCTGCCGGCAGCGTGCGGCGGTCGGTTTTTACGAAAGCGACCTTGCCACCGTCGGTTTCGAACCCGTCGATCGATTCCTCCAGGTACAGCGTGACCCCGATGTCTCGCAGCGCCTGCGACACGACGTCTCCCATGTCCGTATCGAGCGTGTTCATCACGGAGGCGCCGCGCTCCACCAACGAGACGTTCAGTCCGCGCATGACGAGCGCCTCCGCCATTTCCAGGCCGATATACCCGCCACCAACGATCACTGCGTTCTGAGGCCGATCCCGCTCCACGGCCTGTCGGACACGCATGCCATCTTCGAGGATGGCCAGCGCGTGGATTCCCCTGGCATCAATGCCCGGCAACGCCGGCCGGATCGGCACTGCGCCGGTGCCGATGACCAGGTGATCGAATGGTTCCGAGAGCGCCGCGCCATCCTCCAGCCGCGTGACATGAACCATGCGCCGATTCAGGTCGATGGACTCTACCTCGTGGCGGACATGCGCCTGGATACCACGCTTCAGAAATTCCTGCGGCGTGCGAGCGACAAGAGGTTCGACGTCGGCCACCACCCCGCCGACGTAGTAGGGCATACCGCAAGCAGAGTAGGACGTATACGCACCACGCTCGAAGGCGACGATCTCCAGATCTGCCCGCATGCGCCGCGCCTGCGACGCCGCGCTCATCCCGGCGGCATCACCGCCGACGACGACAACTCGCTCAGTCTTCTGCATGCAATCGTTCGAACATCATTGCAGATGGTAAAAGGCGACCAGTCACCATGCCCACCACTGCCCAGGCCGCAGCGGGATTGCCACGATAACGAAGAACAGGATCCCGAAGACCAGCTCGTGGATTGCACATCACGT
>JAFAOS010000295.1 GCA_019247515.1 Chloroflexota bacterium
GCCGCCTTGCAGAAGGTGTTCATCACCTTCAACACGCATGCCGATGATAAACATGCCACGACGCTGCTGCATGTCTTCGTCAAGAACCGATCCAGCACCACGTCGACTCCCGAACGCGCCAGCGATTACATCACCAACCTGCTCGAGTTTCAACGCCACGAAGCACTCGGGAACTCCGAGCTGAATCCGTACCTGGCGTTCGGGCAGGCCCTGGGTTTTGGTGTCGCGTTTGACGCAAACTCGTCGCAGACATTCGGCGTTCCGCTACGCACGACGCCCATTCCCATCGATGAGGTCGTTCTGCCCGTCGTCGACGTGCATATTCTCGCGGACGGCGACGATCGCTGGATCTTTGACTATACGGTGACATTTCAGTTCGACGACGGCAAGTCCTTCTCCGCTTCCTCCGTCCGCGATGGTGTCACTGGCATCGTTCTGGACCAGAAGAATCCCAACCACTCCGGGCTATGCGTGGAAAACCCGCATAATCCGGTGCCACTTCCTCCGCGGCCTGAAACGGACGCCGTGTTGACCCAGGTGACGCTTGCCTTCGCGACGCACGACGACAACAAGAACAGCGACACCCAGCTGAACGTCCATATTGTCAATCGCCTCAACGAGTCATCCTACCAGGACATCGCGGTCGGCCTGGACCTGCTGCCCGGACAGGAGTTTGCCGATCCGTCGACCAGGACAATCACTTTCTCGTCCAGCGCGCTACCCCTGGCCTCGAACGCCATCCGACTCCAGGACATGGTCCTTCCACTCGTGTTCATCAATATCGCGCCAACCGGCAGCGACCGCTGGATCTTCGATTACGAGGTCACTTTCACATTCAGCGACGGCCACACGAGCTACACCTTTTCGTCACGCACCGCGGGCGTCATCCTCGACGGCGAGAACCACAAACACGCTGGTGTCTACCAGGGAGAGCCGTTTCCTACCGTCACGCCACCGCAACGCCCGCAACTCAACGTCAACGACCAGCGGTTGAAGACAAAAACCATCTCACTCTCGTATCTGCAGACCAGGCTCGACGAATTCATCAACCAGCGCACCGACGATCCCATCCGCAGGCTGCGGCTAGATAATACGGGTGTTTTCGGCAGTGTGCAGCCGGAGAGCTACGTCGACGTCCAGGCGATCGAGGCTAACCCGCCTGCGCCGGGACCGCTGCCAGACGGATTCGCCGAAGGTATTCGATTCAGCAGTTCGCCGATGTCGTTCGGCCGGCTCGGTTATGGCGTGTTTTTCGACAATCTCGAGATGCTGAGTCTGACCGCCAACGTGGACCTCGGCCTGGCCGCGCCGCTGGTCGTCGAAGTCACGTTTGATTGCAGCGACCAGCACCCCACCGACCTCCACGGCGTGGTGGGCGCCGTCATCCACTTCTCGGTCCGCTTTAACCTGACGCTGGGGCTTGATCGCTCGCGCGGGCTCGTGGATCTGATGAGCTGGGTCGCCGATATCCAGGGATTGACGATCACACCGGTGGGTGCGCTCTACGCGGTCACGGGCCAGTTCCTCGGACAGCCGGTGGCGGAGACCGTCCTCTCGCCGGCGGGTTTCATCAATGGCTTGATCGACAAAGTCATCAACGTGAAGGTGACGACGCCCGGTAGCGACGTGAAGCCCGGCGGAATCGTGCAGGAGATCGCACGTCAAACGATCTTCGACAAACTCACGGCGCGCGATCCCTTCGACGGAAAGACCACGCGCGACCGACTCAATGAAACTGTGACGTCCTGGCTGGTCGGCGGCTCGGTTGACGGCGAAAGCGCCTGCGCGATCGATTCCGTGGAAATCCAGGGAGACAGCCTGCAGGTTACCTACCGCGGGCCGCTCAACACGCTTGCGCTGGCCACGCCCGCCGGCTGGCCCGCGGGGACTGATTTCTCACCAGGCAATCTGGCCAACATCGATCACATCGTCGTGCTGACAATGGAAAATCACTCCTTCGACTCCATGCTTGGCTATCTGAGCCTGGCCCCGGAGAAGGGGGGTATGGGCCGCAATGATATCGACGGGCTCAAGGGCGGGGAGTTCAACCTGCTGGATGGCCAGATGTGTCCGTCCTTCGCGTTCCCGGCGCGGGACACCATTTTTGCGCCCGATCCTCCGCACGGGTTCGAGCCGGTGCACAGAGCGATCAACAGCGGCAAGATGGATGGATTCGTGCAGGGTTACGCGGAGGAGCACGGCCCGAAACTGGCGTCTCGCATCATGGGCTACTATTCCGCCGAGAATCTCCCGGTGTACGACGCGCTGGCGCGCGACTTCGCCATCGGCCATCGCTGGTTCGCCAGCCACCCCGGCCCGACCTTCTGCAACCGCTTCTATGAGCTGACGGGCCGGCTGAACCTCGACGTCGGTGGCCGCTGGGAATACGACAACTCCAGCCCGCTCCGTGCGGTCTTCACGCCGACCATTTTCGACTATCTCACGGCACAGAACGTTTCCTGGAAGTACTTCGAGCATCATTACTGTTTCCTGCGCTTCTTCCAGAACGGCACTTTCGATCCGACGAATATCGTGGCTTTCGACGATCCGTCGCAGGGCTTTGCCGCGCTGGCCAGCGCCGGTGCGCTGCCCAGCGTCACCTTCATCGACCCGCACTTCATCGAGCTTCCGCCCGGTGCCAACTGCGATGGTCCGCCCGCGGACATCAGCCCCGGGCAGGACCTGGTGCGGCGGGTGGTCGAGGCGGTGGTCTCGAGCCCGAACTGGTCGAAGACACTGTTGCTCGTCACCTACGACGAACACGGTGGTTTTTACGACCACGTCCCGCCACCAGCCGCGGTCAAGGTGAGCCCCGAATCGCTGGACACGTTTGGTTTGCGGGTACCCACGTTTGTCGTCTCACCCTGGGTCAAGGCCGGCAGCGTTTTCGGTCATGACGCGGCTGGCTCCTCGCCGAGCCTGTACTTCGACCACACTTCCATTCTCAAGACCATCGCGCGTCGTTTCCTGCACGACAATCCGCCATACATGGGTGCGCGCTTCGCGGCCGCTAACGACCTGTCCGCGGTCATCGGCAACGCGCCACGGGCCGAACAGTTCCGGCCCTTCATCGCGTACAACTTCACCTGCGTGTCGTCGCAGCTGCACCTGGACGTTCAGGGCGCCAGCGCGACTCCAGGGTCGGTCCTGCAGCAATACACTGCGAATGCATCCACGGCTCAACAGTTCAGCTTCGAGGATGCCGGACAGGGCCTCGTCTACATTCGGACGCGCACGGGCAATTTCTATCTGACGGCCGACGCCAACCTCGGCGTTAGACAGGACGTCAAGTATCCCGTCGTGACGGACGCTCCGCCGTCGAACAACCCCCAAACGCAGCGTTGGCGCATGAGTCCGATTGAGCGCGACCGGTACGTCATCTCCAATGCCGCGTTCCCGGACTTGACCCTGCAGCCCGCCGCCGCCAGCAACGCCGCCGAGACCGCCGTTGTCCTGGCGCCCCAAGCTGGCACTGGTGATCACGACACGAACGTATGGCAAGTCACGAGTCAGTCGCTGGTATTACCATTGCCTCTGATGCACACGCCTCGCCGCGACCTGAATCAGGAGTAACCATGACTGTCGTACGCGCTGCCATCACGCAGGTCGCCTGGACCGGCGACAAGGAATCGATGATCAACTGTCACGAGAACCTGGCGCGACGCGCCGCCGCCGAAGGCGCGCAAATTATCGGCTTCCAGGAGCTGTTTTACGGGCCGTATTTCGGTGCTGTACAAGAGCAGAAATATTACGACTACACCGAGTCAATCCCGGGTCCAACGACAGCTCGGTTCCAAGCGTTGGCCAAAGAATTGCACCTGGTAATCGTGCTGCCGATCTACGAGGTCGCCAACGCTGGCGAGTTCTACAATACCGCGGCTGTCATCGACGCCGACGGCACGTTACTCGGCATCTACCGCAAGCACCACATCCCCCACCTGCCCTCCTTCTGGGAAAAGTTCTATTTCCGCCCAGGCAACCGCGGGTATCCGGTGTTTGAGACAGCGGCAGGTCGGGTGGGTGTGTACATTTGTTACGATCGACATTTTCCCGAAGGCTGGCGTGAGCTCGGATTAGCCAACGCGCAGATCGTGTTCAACCCCTCGGCAACCAAGCCGGGCCTGTCGAACCGACTCTGGGAAATCGAGCAGCCCGCCGCGGCGGCGAACAATCAATACTTCATCGCTGCCAACAACCGGATCGGTCAGGAAGTCAGTGAGTTTGGCCTGGATGCACCCTGCTTCTATGGATCGTCCTATTTCGTCGACCCGCGCGGCAACATCCTCGGCGAGATGGCGTCCCAGGACAAGGAAGAGATCGTCATCCGCGACCTGGACCTCGAGGAGATCACCCGGGCACGCAACGACTGGCAGTTCTACCGCGACCGCCGTCCCGAGACGTACGAACGCACGGTCCAGCTGTAATGACGATCCTGATCGAAAACGGCACCGTTCTCAGCGCAACCGGTTCGTCGGTTCACGACGTGCTCGTCGACGGCGAGAAAATCGCCGCGCTGGTGGAACATGGTTCCGCGCTTACCGCATCAATCCGGGCCGACCGGGTCATCGACGCCACCGGAAAATACGTGATCCCCGGTGGCGTCGACGTACATACGCACATGGAAATGCCTTTCGGGGGCACCCAGGCCTCGGATACGTTTGAGACCGGAACTCGCGCCGCCGCCTGGGGCGGAACGACCACGATCGTGGACTTCGTCGTTCAGTCGCACGGACAGCGAGTTCAGGACCAGGTGGCACTGTGGCACCGTAAAGCCGCCGGCAACTGCGCCGTCGACTACGCCTTCCACCAGATCATCGGCGACGTGAATGCGGAGTCGCTCAAGGCGATGGACGAACTGATCGGGGAGGGTATTACCAGCTTCAAACTGTTCATGGCGTACCCCGGTGTGTTCCTGTCCAGTGACGGACAGATCGTGCAGGCGATGCAGGCCGCGGCGCGCAACGGCGGCCTGATCATGATGCATGCGGAGAACGGCTCGGCCATCGATGTGCTGGTGCGACAGGCGCTCGCGAGCGGGCACACGCGGCCGTACTTCCACGGCACGACGCGCCCGTGGCAGACCGAGCAGGAGGCCACCCACCGTGCGGCCGTGCTCGCCGAGCTCACCGGCGCGCCGCTGTACGTGGTGCACGTCTCGGCCAAGCAGGCGCTGGCCCGGATCGCCGAGGCCCGCAATGCCGGCTTGAACGTATTCGGGGAGACGTGCCCGCAGTACCTGTACCTCTCATTGGAGGACCAGCTGGGCGCGCAGGGCGAGAAGTGGCGTGATTTCGAAGGCGCCAAATGGGTCTGCTCGCCGCCGCTTCGCGCGCGTGCCGAAGGCCACCAGGACGAGCTGTGGAAGTATATCCGCACGGGCGCTGTCACCGCCGTTTCGACCGACCACTGCCCGTTCTGTATGAAGGATCAGAAAGAGATGGGCATCGGCGACTTCTCGCGTATTCCAAACGGCATCGGGTCCGTCGAGCATCGAATGGACCTGCTGTACCAGGGCGTGGTGGACGGACGAATCTCGCTGCAGCGGTGGGTGGATGTGTGCTGCACCGCGCCAGCGCGGATGTTCGGCCTGTACGGCCGGAAGGGTGTGATCGCCCCGGGTGCGGACGCCGACATTGTCGTTTACGATCCGGCCGGCCACACCTCGATCGGGATTGGCGAGGGACGTGTCCACCACATGAACATGGACTACTCCGCCTGGGAGGGCTACGAGATCGCCGGCCGCGTCGACATGGTGTTGTCTCGGGGCATCGTGATCAAGGACTCGACCGGCTACGTCGGCACCAGAGGCCACGGGCGGTTCGTCGCGCGGTCGCTCGCTCAGAACCTGCTTTAGCAGGTTGATGAAAAACCTCTCGAAGGGCTCCACCGTAGGTGGAATCATTGCACCTGCGTTCCTCAGAGGGGCGCTGGCTCACGTTTGTAGCCGCCAGGTTTCGAGCTGTCGGCAATACTTCTCTGGAGAAAAGCAGACTTTTTCAGCGACCTGTTAGGAAGGACGACGATGGATTTCGGTGTCGTGTTGCAAACCAACCCGCCCGCGTGGCGGGTCGTCGAACTCGCCAGGCAGGCCGAGATGTACGGTTTCACGCATGTCTGGAGCTTCGACTCGCACCTGCTCTGGCAGGAACCCTACGTTATCTATTCACAGATCCTCTCGAATACGCGCCGTGTGACCGTCGGTCCGATGGTGACCAATCCAGCCACGCGCGATTGGACCGTCACAGCCTCGCTCTTCGCGACGCTCAATGACATGTTCGGCAACCGCACGATCTGCGGTATCGGTCGCGGCGACTCCGCGGTGCGCGTCACCAACGGCCGCCCTGCCACGCTCGCCACGTTACGCGCGTCCATCAAAGTGATTCGTGCTCTGGGTAATTCCGAAGCTGTCGAATACAAAGGCAATCAGTTGCGCCTCCCGTGGTCACGCGGATCGCGACTCCCGATCTGGGTCGCGGCCTATGGCCCCAGGGCGCTGGCCTTGACGGGTGAGATGGCGGACGGATTCATCCTGCAGCTTGCGGACCCTGACATCACCGCCTGGTCGATCAGCGCAGTGCGGGATGCGGCAGCCGCCATCGGACGCGATCCGGAAGCGATCACGATGTGCGTCGCCGCGCCCGCGTATGTCACCGACGGTACGGCGGAGGGGCTCGCCCACGGCCGCGATCAATGTCGTTGGTTTGGCGGCATGGTTGGCAACCATGTCGCCGAGATCGTCAGCCGTTACGGTGCCGACGGCGCGGCGGTTCCCAGGGCATTATCGGATTACATCGCCGGCCGCCAGAGCTACGACTACAACTCGCATGGCAGGGCAGGCAATATCCACACCGAGTTTGTCCCCGACGACGTCGTGGACCGGTTCTGCATCATCGGTCCGCCCGCGCATCACAAGGCCAGGCTCCTGGAGCTCGCCGCTCTGGGCGTCGATCAGTTCGCGATCTACCTGCAGCACGACGCCAAAGACGCTACCCTGGCCGCCTACGGCGAGGACATTGTGTCATCTGTTAATCCGGTGGTCACCGCCAGGGCCTAACAGGCTGTTGAAGAACTGACTCAAGGGTCGCCACCGATTCGCCGGTACGTCTCGAACGCGTCGGCAGACCCGCCGCGTGCGGTGCCGATGCTATAGCGGGATGGCGCTGGCGTGCCGGAACCCTCACCCGCGCTTCGCGCGACCTCTCCCAGAGGGAGAGGTGGATGGCGGCTGGGTATCATCTCGTAGCTGAAGGAGTGGACCATGGCTGACAGGCATGCACCTGACGAGAGTGGAGACGGGCACCAGCACTCGAGCGGCGTCGAGTTCGTGCCGACGTCCGTCAAGAAGTACACCGAGCGGTACCGCAAGCCGCGCGTGTTCGTGCGCGCCGTCGAGAGCGAACGCTACACACTGACCGAGCAGCAGCGCGAGCTGCGCGCGAGCGTGCCTCGACTCATTCGGCCGACGCTCGGCACCGGCACGAGTGAGCGATGGAACATCCTGCAGCCGGGCGACGAGCCATTTCGGAGTCAGAGCCTGCACGTCCACTTCGTGACGCTCGAGCCTGGGCAGCGCAACGAGGGGCACGGCCACCAGAACGAAGCCTTCTTCTACATTCTCGAGGGTGGCCGCGGCTACGAGATGCACGACGGCCAGCGCTACGACTGGGAGGTGGGCGACGCGGTCGCGGTGCACAACGACTGCGTCCACTGGCACAACAGCCTGGAGTCGGACCTCCGCACCGTCGCGCTGGTTGTAAAGGCCAAACCGACCTGGTTATTTCTCGGCTTGTGGCAACAGGGACAGATTGGCACCGGTCCGGACCCGAACGACCGGCACTGGGGTCCGCGCACGGAGTGGGCCGTGGCTCGGGCGCCGGAGGACGTTGCGACACCCAAGGTGCTCAAGCCGACGGACACACCGTGGGAGTGGACGTCGCACGGCTACGTCCGTCAGCTGGCGGGCGACGGGGTTCCGCTGCGCATCAAGGCCACCGACGCGTATTTGCAGGAGATTCCGGCTGGCAGCCGCTCGGGCAAGCGCTGGCAGATGGGCGACCAGGTCATTTACGTGATCGAAGGGGAAGGGTACGACCTGCACTGGGACGTGGAGGTGGAAATCGCCGACCAGTACTACGCCCACATCGAACGCGAGCCGACGCGCTGGGACTGGCAGGCGGGCAACGTGATCTGGGTGCCGCAGAACACCGTCTTTCAGCACTTCAACGCGGACCCGTCCAGGCCGGCGAAGTTTCTCGTTGGCTCCAACCGGCTGTTCAAGAAGCTTGGCTATCAACGCGTGGTGGACTTCGAGTACGCGCCGGAGTGGGCGGCGCGGCAGGGGGTGCCGGTGGTCGCGGCCGACGCGGAGGCGCTGGTCGCGCAC
>JAFAOS010000296.1 GCA_019247515.1 Chloroflexota bacterium
CTGGCGCAGGCTGCGAGAAGCCAACTGGCGGCGCTCGGCGGTCATCAACGGCGTCGGTGCGGTGACCACCGCGATCGTCACCCTGGTCATTGCCTTCAGCAAGTTCGCCGAGGGCGCCTGGCTGGTGATCGTGCTCATTCCGCTCCTTATTCTGGCCTTCTGGGGCATTCACCGCCACTACCAGGTGCTCGAGCGGGCCCGACGGGCCGAGACGCCGCTGTTGCCAGAAGCCGTCGTCGTGCGCGCGGTGGTACCGGTTGCCGACGTCGGCGTCCAGGCCCGCCAGGCGCTGGCGTTCGCGCGCGCGATTGCGCCGGACGATCGGCACGTCGTGGCGGTGCACGTGACCGACGAGGTGCAGACGGCGGAGCGCCTGCGCCGTGAGTGGGAGGAATGGGCGCCGGGCGTGGAGCTGGTGATCGTCGAATCGCCGTACCGCTCGCTCGCGGGGCCGCTACTGGCGTACATCGACGCGCTCAAAGACACCCACCCGAACGACACCATGACCGTGGTCTTGCCCGAGTTTGTGCCGTCCCACTGGTGGGAGCAGCTGTTGCACAATCAGACGGCGCTGCGGTTGAAGGCGGCGCTGCTGTTCCATCCGGGGATCGTCGTCGCCAATGTGCCCTATCACATGGGCGCGAAGTCCACCACGTAGGTCAGACGCCGCAGCGTGGGCTCGTCCTCCACCAGCAGTACCCGACGCACTGATCAGAGTATGGCAGCACTCCGCTCACGAACGCCTCAACGTCCAGGCGACTTCAATCAATTCCTGATCAATAATCCGGAGTCGAACGCAACCGTTGAGCATTCAGTGACGCGGGCGCCGAAAACATTGAGGTCTTGTTGACCGAGCGAATGTGATACTCGCTGCGTGCGGAACCTGTCGGGGCGCCTCGGTGCCGAGGTCAGCGTCGCGTGAGCCAGGCATCCGGGGCACGCATCCTGGTCGTCGACGACGAGCCTGGCATCCTGCGCGCGGTGCAGGCCAACCTCGGCCACCACGACTTCCACGTCGACACGGCCGCGAATGGCAAGGAGGCGCTCAGCGAGTATGCGCGTGTGCGCCCCGAGCTGGTGCTGCTGGACCTCGGCCTGCCCGATATGGATGGGCTGGACATCATCCGCGCGATTCGCAACCGCGCCAACACGCCGATTGTTGTGCTCTCGTCGCGGGAGGCCGAGCGCGACAAGGTCACTGCTCTCGATTCGGGCGCCGACGATTATCTGACCAAACCATTCGGCATCAACGAGCTGCTCGCCAGAGTGCGGGTGGCGCTCCGCCACGCGGCGCATCCCGACACTGGCACCGGGGCTGTCATGCGGTTCGACGACCTGGAGGTTGATCTGGAGCGTCGCCGCGTGGTCGTCAGCGGGAATGAGGTGCGACTCACGCCCACCGAATGGGACCTGGTGAAATTGCTGGCCTCACATCCAGACAAGGTGCTGACGGATCGCATGATCACCGAAGCGGTCTGGGGCGCGAGCTACGCCGCGCAAGCGCATTCGCTGCACGTGTATGTCGCACGGCTGCGCAAGAAACTCCAGGGCGCCAGCGCGTCGCGCCGCTACATCGTGACCGAGCCTGGCGTTGGCTACCGGTTTGTCACGGAAGCAAGCGACGAATTGACGCCGATCGGGTAGCCGCCTACGAGAGGGCGTCCAGCGCGAGGTTGAGCTCGAGCACGTTGACCCGCGGTACGCCGAAGATGCCCAGGTCCGGTGGCGTGACGTGGCGGTTGACCCGCTCCCTCACCTGTTGTTCGGAGAGGCCGCGGGCCTGCGCCACGCGCGGGATCTGGGCCATGGCCGACTCGGGCGAGATATCCGGGTCCAGGCCCGAGCCGGAGGTGGTCAGCAGGTCGGCCGGTAGGGCCGTCAAGCTGGGATTCTCCTGTCGGAGACTGGCCGCATCTGCCGTGACGCGGTCGACGAGCTTCTGATTGGTGGGGCCCAGGTTGGAGCCTCCCGATGCCGTGGCATCGTAACCGTCGGTGCCCGCCGCGGACGGGCGGGGGTGGAAGTAGATGTCCTTGTCGAAACCCTGGGCGATCAACTCCGAGCCGACGGGCGTCCCGTCGGAGCGGGTGATGATGCTGCCCTGGGCCTGGTACGGAAACAGAATCCCGCCGACGAGGGTGACCAGCACGGGGTAGATGCCGCCAGAGATGACTAGTGGGTCACTTGACCGGAAGTACGCCATTGATCCATGAACTGGAGTCGGCGGCGTAATGGTGTACGTGTGCATGCGCCAGATCCGCCGAGTGGATGGCGGCGAAGATAGGCACGTTGGCGACGGAGTTGACGGTTGCCACCCCACTCGAAGGGAGTTGGATCGGTGTTCCAGGCCCGAGCAGTGGCCTCCAACCATTCGATCAACTCCGCCGTGTTGGTTGGGGTCTGACCTGCGAGTGCACGCGTGGCCAAGATTCGCTGGATGGA
>JAFAOS010000297.1 GCA_019247515.1 Chloroflexota bacterium
CCCATTGTCGGGCGCCGATCCCACCGGATGCTCAGCGCCGACCGCGGCGCGCGTGCTGAATGGGATCGCCAGCCGCCGGATCGAAGGACCGCACGGGCCGACGTAAGAGGCTCGGGTGGACCCTGACGCCACGGTAACCTCATCCGCGCGCCAGGGTGGCGGGCGTCACGGTGACGGCGCTGGCACCGTGACGGTCGACCTCCCCCCTAACACAAAACTGCACGTGGCCGCACCCGGCTGATGCGGAGGACGTCCTGGCAGCCATCGCCGCGGTTGCTCGGGCCCGGTGCCTGCGAGCTGCCGCTGCTGGTCCTGCTGGGGCCGCACGGCTCCATGCTGCTACCGGTGCGACATGTCGATGCACGCCAGCTGCGGCCAGCGGGCCCCGACCCGTCCGCCCGCATGCTCCGCTGCGCAAAGGACCGGCCCCTGTCATCCGCGCAGACGCCGAGCAGCTGCCCTTCGCCTCATCGACGCTGCCGGCCGTCATCACCGTCATGGCTCAGTCCGACATGCCCGTTATCCCGCCGTGCTCGCTGAGGCCCCGCGGGTGCTGCGGGCGGGCGGAATGTTCTTGCACGGGATTCGTTACGAATCCCACGACTGCTCACCCCGCGCGCGCGCCGCAGCGTAGGAGTTGCGGACCCTACGTCCTGCTCACCGCGTGCTACTCAGCGCCTGGATGAGCTCCGCGGTGACTTCCCGGCGAAATGACTGGCCGGCGGTGGTGAGGTCCCAGTTGCCATACATCCGCCCGAGGAGCTTGCGGACATCCGCGTCAAGCAGCACCCGCTCGTAGACGCTGGCGTCTTCCATTTCTATCAGCGCGCTCAGGTCGGCACGAAGCGCTCCCGCACCGGAGTAGAACTTCACTGAGCGCACGCCGCTGACTTTGAGGACGGCCGGCCCGACCTCCTCGAGCGCGAACTGCCATTCTTTGAGCACCTGCTCATCGCTCAAGGAGTCTTTAAAAGCGAACGTACGTGTGTACAAGGTCGCCATGGCGAGTTCTCCTTGTTCGCGCCAGCCCGAACCAGTTGGGTCCGGACGGTCCGCGTGATTGGCTGTGCCGCACCGTAGAAATCGGCATCATAAGCAGTAAGCCCCACCCCCTCACGGGCTGCCTCCGGGCAGCCAATCTGTGTGTTAGTGCCAGCATAGCGCTGAGAGCGCTGCAGGCAAGCGGCGCATGCTGCTTTCACCTGGGGTGCACTTGCACGCACGGAGCGCCGGCCGGCCTGCTTACCCAGCAGCTCCTGCACGCGGCGAACTCGGTGCTAGCGTGTCGGGTTCGGGTGCGTACGGCGTGCGCCTGGTGCCAGATCGCCTCGCGACGCGGCGTATGCCCGTCCCACAGGTCCGCGCCGTCAAGAAGGCAGCGCCTGTCGAGCTCAGGCGTCAGGCGCTCTTGCGGCTGCGGCGCGCGGGAGAGAAGAACATCTCGCGGGTGCGGTCGCCGTTGCCCTGCAGCCCAGATGGCGTGACGGTCCAGTCGATGTCCTCGAGGTTGATGGCCAGCGCCTCCTGGCAGCGCAGGCCTCCGCCGTACATCAGGGAGAACAGCGCCCGATCTCGGACGTCCCGGATACCGCGGAGGACCGCCTCGACCTGCTCGGGGCCCAGCGCCCGCGGCCTGCCGCGCGGCGGTGGGCGCCGCTCCAGGCTGGCGAGAGGGTTTGCCTCGAGTTAGCCCCGGTGCTGATGACACCAGCGCACAAAGCTGCGCAGCGCTGCCAGACCGCGATTGAAGGTGCTGGCGGCCAAGCGTTCCTGGATCGCGAGGAACGCTGCAGGCACCTCGTGCGTCAGGCTTGGGTGACGCCCGAGAACGCCTTGTGGACTCCTTCGGCATACCAGCGGTTGGCGGTCTTCGCGGGTGAGCGTTTTTGCCGGCTGACGAGCGTGAGCCGTGCGGCCAGCCATGCTACAAACGGCAGGCTATGTACGCCGCAGTCTCAACATTTACACTGAAAACTGGAACCTCTGAGGCGATCGAGCGCGTTGCGCAACAGCAAGCCACGCTGATCAAGTCCCAACCAGGGTGTCAGTGGATTGCCTTCGTGAAGATCAGCGAGGACAAGTTTGTCCTAATGCAGACGTGGGACACCGAGCAACATCTGGAGGAGGCTCGAACTGCCACGATGGGCAAGGGGACAGCCCAGCTTGGCGATGTCGTACTCAGCCGTGAGTCGGTGCAAGGCGAGGTGATCGCGTCCTGAAGCTCCGGCCTGGCGACATCCACGTGTCTGACACGTTGCCACCGGGCGCGGGGGCGAGGGCAGAAGAGCTTTCGATCACCGTTAATGATGAGCCAATGACGATCCCGCTCGCCGCCAATGTGCAGCACCTGTCTGCGGCGTATTATGACCTGACGGACTTTACTGGGGTGCGTTCCTTGCGTTACCAGCCGGGCATCTTCAACTCCGATGCGATCCGACTACAGGCGCTCGTGAAGAAGTCAGGCAGCTGGTCCCAAGAAGACTGGACCGACGCCGACTCGAAGAAGTTCTGCTTCGAGCGGGCGAATGAACGGGTTGAGCAGGTGGTCTTGATGATGAGCGAAATTTAATTTACAAGAGTTATGCAGCCTCAGCATCTGAGATCGCCTTCACCTTAGGCAGCGAAGCTCGAGCGGCCTTGGAGCTTCCAGTACGCTCGCACCGCACGAAGCCATGCGCCTCCACCGGCGGCGTCCATAACGCGGACCCAATTGCCTTCGGGTGGGCAAGGTCGCGCCTGAACCGCAGGTAGCCGGCGCGTCGGCTACAGAACCTGCTCTGTGACCGTGGCCCGCGCAACTCTTGAAGCACATTGGGTGAGACTCCCCGCACAAACACTGTGAGAATTGGCGCTCGCCTGTCGCATGCCGTGACCTCTCGGCACCTCGCTCAAAATAGTCGACCAACTGACTATTCGAACCAACTGTGTGGGACCAACTAACTGCGCGTCACAATCTGGCGCTCCGAACCAACAGACTCGTTGAAAACGGGCATGTCAGTTGGTCTCCTCTACAGCAAGCTCTTAATCACTAGGTTCGGGGTTCGAGTCCCCGGGGGCTCACCTCCAATCTCAATTTCGGCGAGTCAGTTGGTTCAGGTCCTCGCCGACGCGGCACCCTGATCCGCGGCATGCTGAACCATCCCACGCCGAAACAGGTGGGCGTGCAGCCGCGGGATGCCGCTGCGCTGCTTGGCGCGCCGCAAAACCATGTGGCCGCCCCAGTACGAGAGCGGCTCGCCGCGCTCGGTACCCCATAGCTGGCTCGTTGTCGCCTGCGCGACCGGCGCGCCAGGTACTCGCGCATGAAGCGCTGCGCTTTCGGGCTGAGCCGAGGGCTACCTTCGACGTCGCCCTTCTCGTGCGCCCTGAACGCGCCGGTCACGCGGTCGTCGCCGTCGATAGGCAGGGTGCGCGCCGCGTCGAACCGTAGCCCCGTCGCCGCGAAGGTGGCCATCATCGCTCGACATTGAGGTTTTCCTGGAACCAACTCTGCTTCAGCGTCCCGCCGCTTTTGGCGAGCCTGCCGGATTGGCCGAGACTGCGGTTGAAACGCGGCGCCGCAACACCCGCGCCCGGCTGCCCAGACCCGATCTTCGCGTAGCGCTGCGTGCCTACACGGTGTCGTCATACTCCCTTGGCAGCCCACTCCGTGTGCTCGCGCGCGCCGACACCCCAGCCAATGACCCTACCGATGGCTGCGATCAGGTGCGGTGCGCCGTTGGCCTCGACTGCCAGCATGCCCATTTGATGCTCCGTCCGCCCGGCTCGCGCCGAGGACCTGGCTGAGCAGACCGGCGAACAGCGAGAAGCTCGCAACCATGTCAACTCGCTGATCCAGCAGCCACTGAATCTGCAAGCCGTCCATCACCGCGACGATGAGCTGGACGAGTTGCTCGAGGTCGACATCGCCGCGGATGTGACCGAGCTGCTGGCCAACCTCCAGGCTGGATAACAACCGCTCCCTCACCTTTCGATACCGTTCGACGAAGTACGCGTGCCCCGGATGATTGCTGGATACGCTCTCCGTGGTCAGCGCGGAGAAAAGCCGCACGCTATCCGGCACCACCGCGTTGTGCTCGACCAGCGACTTGAGCGCGCTCAGCAGGTCCAACCCGTCATGTTCCATGGTTGCCAGCAGGAGGCGCCCGTCTTCGTGGTACTTCTCGTCCAGGAGCGCCAGCAGGAGTGCCTCCTTGGATGGGAAGTAGTGCAGGACGCCTTGCTGGGTCAGATCGACGGCGGACGCGATCGCGGCCAGCGACGTGCCGCGGTAGCCGTTCTCAGCGAACATGGCTGCCGCGGCGCCCAGGATTGCCGCGCGACTCTGTTTGCCGCGGTCGGTGCGCGCGCTGCCGCGAGTCATGCGCGCAGGGCAGACAACCGGCAAGGGGTGCAGCACCGTTTGCGCATGGCCATGGCCCAGTTTAGCATTGACCTACCGAGTACTCAGTAGGTACAAGGAAAAGGGATGGCGGCGCGGGCCACGCACGAAGACGGCGACCGTACTCCTGCGCGAAGCGCAGCAGACTTCACGCTGGAGGAACAGGCTGCGCTCACGGCCGGCATCGACTTCTGGCACACCACACCAATCCAACGACTGGGTATCAATTCCCTGCGCGTGACCGACGGTCCGGTGGGCGCCCGCGGCCACCGCTGGTCCGTTGGCACCTCGGCATGCTTCCCGTGCGGCAGCGCACTGGCGGCGACCTGGAATCGCGATCTGGTCCGCCGCGTTGGGCGGGTGCTGGCCGACGAAGCGCGGGCCAAGGGCGCCGGCGTCCTGTTGGGGCCGACGGTGAACATTCATCGCCATCCGCTCAGCGGGCGCCACTTCGAGTCGTTTTCAGAGGACCCGTACGTCACCGCGGAAATGGCCGTTGCTTATATCGCGGGAGTCCAGGAGCGGGGGGTTGGCGCGTGCGTCAAGCACTTCGTGTGCAACGACCAGGAGCACGAACGTCACACGATCAGCGTCGAGGTTGACGAGCGCACGTTGCGTGAGATCTACCTGCCGCCGTTCGAAGCGGCGGTCCGCCGCGCCGGTGTGTGGAGCGTGATGGGCGCGTACAACCGGTTGTGGGGTACCTACTGCTGCGAACACGCTCACCTGCTCCAGCAGGTGCTGAAACAGGAGTGGGCGTTCGATGGCGCAGTTATTTCCGATTGGTTCGCCACACACAGCGCGACCTCTGTCGCGGCCGGTCTGGATCTGGAGATGCCCGGCCCGGCCAGGTATCTCGGCACTGGACTGGTCGACATGGTCACGCGCGGGGAACTCAGCCAGAAGGCCGTGGCGGAAGCGGCAGGCCGCGTGCTGCGGCTGATCGAGCGCGCGGAACAGGACCATGCGTCCGCAGACAACGAACCAGCCTCGAAGGTCGCACGCGCGGCGGCCGCCGAAGCGATCGTGTTGCTCCACAACGCCAACGTGCTACCGCTACAGCCGAGTAGCGTTCGACACCTGGCCGTCATCGGTCCACAGGCCGACCAATTGGCCGTGCAGGGCGGCGGCTCCGCCGAAGTCACTCCCATGTACGTCGTAAGCCCCCTGGCTGCGATTCGGCATCGCGTCGGAAGAGGGGTTCAGGTTACGCACGAGCCAGGGTGCGCCACGCCGGGCCCGACGCCCGTCCTCGATTACCGATGGCTAGGTACCGGAACTGGTCGCGAGCCGGGCATGGCCGTGGAGGTGTTCGAGTCGCTCGAGCCCGACGGCGCGCCCGTGAGCCGCGAGGTGCTGTCGCGCAGCATCACCCGCTGGGGTGGGTCGCCCGCTCCAGGAATCTCCGCGGGACACTTCGCGGCGCGGGCAACGGGCGAATTCGTGCCGGATCGTTCAGGCACCTGGGAGTTCGGACTGGCGAGCGCTGGCCGGGCGCGGCTGTTCGTGGACGATCGACTCGTGCTGGCCAGCACTGAGCCAGACGCGCATTACCGACGGGGCCTGACCGAGAGCACAGCCGTGGTGGAACTCGAGTCCGGCTCGAGCCATCCGTTTGTGGTGGAGTTCTCTGTCGATTCCGGTCGTGACATGACCGGGTTCCGGCTCGGCGCGCGTGCGCGCCCCGCGGACGATGCGCTGCGACGAGCAGTCCAGGCCGCAAGTGACGTGAATACGGCGATCGTCGTCGTCGGCTATGACGGTGGGTGGGAAAGCGAGGGAGTCGACCGACCGCACCTGGGCCTTCCAGGTGACCAGGACGAGCTCATCCGAGCGGTGGCGGCCGCCAACCGACGGACGATCGTGGTGGTCAACGCCGGTGCGCCGGTGGCGATGCCATGGGCCGATGATGTCGCTGCCATTATCCAGTTGTGGTTCCCAGGCATGGAGGGCGGCAATGCCCTGGCGGACGTCCTGTTCGGCGACGTGAACCCATCAGGCCGGTTGCCAACCACCTTTCCGCGCCGACTGGAAGATTGCCCCGCCACGCCGTACTACCCCGGCCAGAATGGCGTCGTGCAATACACCGAAGGCATGCTTGTTGGATATCGGCACTACGATCGAGCCCGAATCGCGCCGAAGTTCTGCTTCGGACACGGCCTCTCGTACACGCGCTTCGAGTACGCCAATCTTCGCGTCTCGTCGGACGCCAGCGTGGTCCACGGATCGGTGGAGGTCACCAACGCGGGTAATCGCTCTGGGCAGGAAGTGGTGCAAGTGTACGTCCGCGATCCCAATGCTAGAGAGGACGAGCCGGACCGCGAATTGCGGGAGTTTGCAAAGGTCGAGCTCGAACCCGGCCAGACGCGGACGGTGACATTCGATCTGCCATCTCGCGCCTTCGCACATTGGGACGTACAGGCACACGCATGGAGCGTGACACCAGGCGAGCGCGAGATCCTCGTCGGCTCGTCCTCGCGTGACCTCCGCCAGAGTGCCCGCATTGTCTTGAGCGGGCGGGACCGGAATTGAACGACACAGGAGGACGAGAATGACAAACCAGGTGAGCGTGCCGACACACGACTCAGAGAGTCCAGCGGAATGGCGTGACCACATCGCACGGCACGGCTACGTCATTGTGCATCACGCCGTGCCGGAGGAGAACCTGCAGGCCACGATCGACGACATCTGGCGACACACCGGCGCCGATCCGAGTGATCCGGAAACATGGTACCGCCGCGACATCATTCGCCCTGTCGGTATGGTCGAGATGTACCACTATCAGTCGATGTGGAACAACCGCCAGCATCCGCATCTGCACGAGATTTTCCGCGCAGTCCACGGCACGGATGAGCTGGCAGTGTCGATCGATCGGGTTGGCCTGAAGCCGCCGGATAACCCGAACCACCCGGAATACGATCACAAGGGCATGATCCACTGGGATACGGACATGACGAAATATCCAGGGATTCCGTTCCACGTCCAGGGTGTGCTCGCGCTGACCGATACCGAGCCGGAGATGGGTGGATTCCAGTGCATTCCAGAGACCTATCAACACCTGGATGAGTTCCTCAAAACCCAGAGCCGCGAGAAGATCGAGTCCCGAAATCCCGACTACACGGGCTACTCCATCACTCGACCGCGGCTTGCCGCAGGCGACCTGTTGATCTGGACCTCCCTGCTGTTGCATGGCAATGGCCACAACACTTCCAACAAGCCACGGCTGTGCCAGTACATCAGCATGAACCCCGCGGCCCAGGTGAGCGACGAGACCCGTCGGGCGCGCATCGAGGCGTGGCGCCACAACACGCCCCCACCGTCCCGGTCATTTCCGGGCGACCCGCGGCGAATCGAGGAGCAGCGCACGGCGCCCGCGCAGCTGACGGACCTCGGCCGAAGAGTGCTGGGCCTCGACAACTGGAGCTGACGGGGTGAGGTGACATGATCCAGGAGTCGACGACGACGGCTGTTGCGATCCGCCCGCGTCCGCAGCCTCTGGCAAGGCTCCGCTGGTGGCCGAATGCACACGTATGGTCGAAGGTTCGCCGCGAACGGTGGATGTACGCCTTCATTCTCCCCGGCTTCCTGTTTTTCGTCGTCTTCCGCTATCTGCCCTTGCTCGGCAACGTGGTCGCTTTTGAGGACTATTCGCCATATCTCGGGTTTTTCAATAGCCGGTGGGTCGGACTCGACAACTTCGCCGCACTATTCACCAATCCCGCCGTCGGCAATGCGCTGCTCAACACGCTCATCATCAACGGGCTGCAGATCCTCTGCTATTTTCCGGCGACGATCGGGCTCGCGCTCTTGCTCAACAGCCTGATCAGTGTCCCGCTGAAGCGCGTTATACAGTCGATTGTGTACCTGCCGTACTTCATCGGCTGGGTGGTGCTGGTCAGTGTCTGGGCCTCGGTGCTCGGCGGAGACGGACTCCTCAACCACATACTGGGCAACTGGGGGTTGCCGCCAGTTAACCTGATGCGCAACCCGGCCGCATTCAAACCGATGATGGTGCTCCAGTACCTCTTCAAGAACGTCGGATGGGGGACCATCATCTTTCTCGCGGCGATCAGTAAGATCGAGCCGTATCTCTACGAAGCCGCGGTAGTCGACGGAGCAGGGCCGTGGCAGCGACTGTGGCACGTCACCCTGCCGGGTATACGCGGGATTGCGGTCCTGCTGTTGATTCTGAACCTCGGAAATGTCCTGACCACTGGATTCGAGCAGATCCTGTTGCAGGAACCCGCCGTTGGCGCACAAGCCGGAGACGTTCTGGATACCTTCGTCTACTTTCAAGGTATTCTGGCTGGCAACTGGGGGTTGAGCGCCGCGGTTGGCTTGTGCAAAGGCGTGTTCGGGACGGTCCTGATCATCCTGGCCAACAAAGTGGCGCATTTGCTTGGAGAACAGGGGGTGTTTTGATGGCCGTCCAGACAAACGCCGCCGCACCGTTCTGGAGGGAGCGCCCCAGCGTCCTTTCCCAGAGTCTCAAACTGGCGATCCTGGTCGTCGTCGTGGTCGTGATGGTGTTCCCATTCTGGTACGTGCTCTCCGTGAGCCTCTCCAGCGAGCGAGACCTGCAAGGAGCCAATATCTCCCTGTTCCCGCTCCACCCCACACTCCTGGCCTATCAGACCATTCTGCAGGGTGGCGTGGTCTTCAACGCGCTTCTCGTAAGCGTCGGTGTGACCGTCATCGGCACGTTTGCCTGCATGGTGATGACCACCACGCTGGCGTACGGTTTGTCACGCACCAACGACGTACCGGGTTCGCGGTTCGTGCTGTTCCTGGTGCTCGGCACACTGCTGTTCAACGCTGGGATCATCCCCAACTATCTTCTGGTCCGCTTTCTCGGCATGCTCAACACGTATCCGGCGCTGATTGTGCCCGGATTGATCAGCGCATTCAACCTGATCGTCGTTCGGCAATTCTTCATGAATATCCCCGCCGACCTGACGGACGCAGCCATGATGGACGGCGCCAATCCATTCCAGATTTTCTGGCGGATCATGCTGCCACTGTCAAAGGCAGTCCTCGCGGTCGTTGCACTGTTCTACGGAGTGGCATTGTGGTCGGACTACTTCCAGCCGCTGCTGTACATCAGTAACACGGCGATGTGGCCAATCCCGCTGGTCCTGCGCCTCTACGTTCTGCAGGGCCAGGCGCTATCCGGGGCGCAGCAGGTGGGACAACCGCTGCCGCCCGCCACGACAGTGCAGATGGCGGTAGTCGTGATCGCGACTGTGCCAATCCTGGTGGTCTATCCATTCCTTCAGCGGTACTTCACACAGGGGGTGCTTGCAGGTGCAATCAAAGGGTGAATCCAGACTGATCGGTCGTCGCGCTTTGCTGCAGGGCGCTGTCGGCGTCGCTGCCATGAGCGTGCTGTCCGCGTGTGGTGGCAACCAGCAAAGCAATGCCGGCGCCGCGTGCGTGTCGACGCTGACCTTTCCGCCGAACACGCCGCCGAATCGGCCGGGGCAGGTCGTCTCCAAGGTGCCCAACGTGCCGCTCGCGTGGACCGAGTACCCGACGCCTTACGTCACGATGCCGAACCCGCCGGGCAAAGGCGAGCCGGTGACGACATTCCAGATCCTGTTTAGCGCCCCGCCGCCACCACTGGAGAGCAACCCCTGGTGGCAGCAGCTGAACAAACGCCTGAACGTCACCCTGCAACCCACCCTGGCTCCCTCTCCAGATTATGCGGACAAGCTGAACACACTGGCGGCCGGCGGCAATTTCCCCGACATCACCTACATCAACTTCAATCAGAACGGGTTGTACAACGGCGCCGCCTTCATGAAAACCGTCTCGCAGGGCGCCTTCCATGATCTCACTACGTATCTGAGCGGTGATGGTTTGAAGGCATTCCCGAATTTGCAGCTTCTACCGGAAGTCACGTGGAAGGGCTCGTCTTTCATGGGCAAGCTCTACGGCGTGCCGTACCCCATCCAGCCGGTCAACGGGCAACTAGGATTTTATCGCAAGGATTGGGCGCAAAAGCTGGGCGTCGACAACCCGAAGAACGCAGATGATGTGAAGCGGATGTTCGTCGCCTTTGCGAAGGAAGACCCGAACGGCACCGGCGCCCACGACACCTTTGGCGTCGACACGCTGCGACAACAATTCTGGAACGCGATGTACCGCGTACCCTACAACTGGCGTCTGAACAGTGACGGGTCTCTCACCAAAGATCTCGAGACCGATGAATTCAAGGCCGCTCTGAACTTCGCCAACTCGATGTGGAACGCCGGCGTCTTCCATCCGGATGCGCTCACGCTCACCCTCAACCAGAATATGACACTGTTCGAGTCAGGCAAAACCGGTCTTTTCACCCAGGGCGGTTGGGGCTTTTTCGGCAACCAACCTGGCACGATGACCGACCTGACCAAGCAAAACGATCCATCGGCCAATCCGGCGCCATGGATTCCACCCGGGTTCGACGGCGGCAAACCGGCCATTTCACTGGGCAGCGCTTCGTATGGTTTTGGCGCCATCCCGACCACGATCACCGACGAAAACAGGATCGTGGAGCTCATCCATATCATGGAGTTCATTGCTGCGCCATTCGGCAGCGACGAATTCAATTTCGTCTACTACGGCATCGAGAAGGACATGTTCAACTGGGACAACGGCGCTCCGGTGCGCGTGACCAATGGGAACCAGACCTGGTCGAACGGCCTCAACTATCTCTGCGGCACAACCGAGATCAATTACTTCTACGCGAACCAACCGGGTGAAGCGGAGTACATGCAGCAGTTACAGGAACAGCAGATTCAGTCCTCTGTAGCCGACCCCACTCAAGGGTTGTACTCACCGGCGTGGGTTTCGCAAGGGGCGAACCTGATCAAGATGCAGCAGGATGGCTACAACGCCATGGTCGTTGGCAATCAGCCGCTGTCGTATCTGAGCCAACTCATCAGTGACTGGAAGAACCAGGGCGGCGATCAAGCGCGCAAAGAATTTCAACAAGCGCTCGAGAAATGCAAGACATAGCGTCGCTAGTTGCGTCATCGCGGGGCCTGGCGAGCGTGCGAGGTGACTCTACGACCGGTGGATCAACCTGCGGAGGCGTTCCTGGCTGAGCGCGTACGGATGGGGTGGCACCTCGAATTGCGACCTGGTGCTGTCGTCGGCCTGGATGCCCAGCTCGGCATACAGCATCGCGCGCGCCCGCTTGTCGTTTTCAGACTCCTGGATGGCGTACTTGAGCACCTCGTCGATCACCTCGACGGGCACCACGATCGCGCCGTCGCCATCGGCGACGATCAGGTCGCCCGGGTCGATCCGCTGGCCGCCGATCACCACGGGCATGGAATCGCCGCCCCATTCGACGCGACCCTGGTACATGGGCTGCACGATCCAGCGGCTCCACACCGGCATCGCCTTCTGGATCAGTCCCTCGTCGGTGTCGCGCGTGCCGCCGTTGGTCAAAACACCCCGGATGCCACTCGCCGCCCAGACCATCGAATCCATCGACCCGATGGCCGGGGTAGCGGTTTCAAACCTATCCACCACCAGAAAGTCACCCGTGCGGCTTTTCGCGCGGAACGCACTCGCGTCGAAGAGCTTGCCGTACCAGAATTCGTACGCCCACTTGGTGTACTCGTCGGGGTGCATCTGCGGCACTACCCGGCGAGTCGGAATGTGGCGGCACGTCTGCGCGAACCCCGCCGCCTTGGTGCGCCATAACGGCCGGATCTCAGCGCGCCGGCTGTCATCGATTGTTACCACGAATCCACACCTTTCACGAATGTTGCTCCAGTTCAGCAAGCTTGGCGACCCGTCGCCGAAACTCTTCAGATGTGCTGAACTGGGCTGAGAGATATTTGTTGGCCGCGATCGCGGCGCCGACGCCCGTCCCACACACCATGATGCCGCGCTCCGCACGGCCGTCGGTGACTTCGGCGCACAGCTTGCGGGCGATGTCCGGGAAATCCACGGGCTCGGAGCTGTGGGTCCCGACGTCGTCGACCGTGTGTCCCCACTCCCGCAACGTGTCGACCACCGGACCTTTGAGCAGGAACCCGGCGTGATCACCGCCAATAACCAGACGCATGAATCCTATTTCAACCCGGTGGTCACCATGCCCTCGGTCAGCAACCGTTGGAAGGCAATGAAGAAGCCCAGCACTGGCAACAATGAGAGAATCGACATGGCAAACAATGGGCCCAGCGACGAAGCACTCGTCGCATCGATGAACGCTCGCAGAGCAATCGGCACCGTAAACAGCTGCGGTCGCGTCAGGTAAATCAGCGGGCTGAAGAAATCGTTCCAGGAATTGATGAACGTGAATGCGGCAGTTGTCGCCAGCGCCGGCATCAGTAACGGCACGATGATGCGCCAATAGATTCCGAAGTGGCCGCAGCCGTCGATACGGGCTGCTTGATCCAACTCGCGCGGAATGCCGCGGATGAACTGGACCATCAAGAACACAAAGAACGCGTCGTGCGCCAGGAACTTCGGCACGATGAGCGGCTAGTAGTTGTTCACCCAGCCGAAGCTGCGGAACAAGATGTACTGCGGGATGATCAGCACCTGTGCCGGCAGCAAGATGGAGCCCACCGTCAGGGCGAACCAGAAGCGGCGCCACGTGAAGTCGATGCGCGCAAA
>JAFAOS010000298.1 GCA_019247515.1 Chloroflexota bacterium
GGCGCCAGGGCTTCGAAATGGCCGCGCTCCGCACGCCAGCGACCCATCCTGGTCGCGATTGCGTACTTCACGGCGGCGCCTGGGACGAGCACGATCGCCGCCGTTGTTTTGTTAATGTTGGCAGCAAGTGGTCCGCACAAGATGACCCGGCTCAGGTGCCGCCATCCTGATGACGACTGCGCGAGGCAGGTTTGGCAGAATTGATCGGGATCAGCCCCGCGCCCTCGGGTCGACGGCCACGCAGGGCGTGCTTCGAAGTGAGTCACGGCGATGAACAGCCAGGCCTCCCCAGGACGCGAGCCTGCCGCCTGGCAGGGACAGAAGCGTCCTCAGTCGTGATCGCCGAGGACGCTTGTGACGAATGTACGACGTCAGAGATAGTTGAGCGCGATGCCATCATCCTTGGCCCGTGATCTGCCACCGCGATAGAGAATCCTCGTCGACAAGCACGCCATGTAGCATCTGGTCAGAGAGGAAGGCGCGCATGATGAGGTTCAACTGGTCCAAGCGGATGGCCGCACGGAGCATACTGGCCATGTCGCTGCTGACCCTGCTACCTGCGTCGGGCGCGGGCGCCCAGCCGGCGCCCGCGCCCGTGATCGAGGATTTCCACGAAGAGACTATCGGCGCGGATCCAACCTCGTTCTCACTCCAAGCAGGCTTCTGGAGCATTTCCGCTGACGGCGATCAGCCAGTCCTGCTCGAAGATGGCAGCCGCTGGGAGGGTTCTGAACTCGCGAGCGGCCTCGCTGCGCAAGCCCAGGCCACCTACGGCAGCCGCTGGGCTGAATTCATCGACGACCTCGACATCGCCTCGTACTGGCCACTGGCTGTCTTCAACAAGGTCGAGCGCTTCGATGGCGGCACTCTGTCGGTGCGCTTCAAGATGCTTGGCGGCCAGGCTGACCAGGACGCCGGGATCGCGTTCGCCATTCAGCCCAATGGTGACTTCCTGGCTGTCAAGAACGACACCCAGGAAAACGGGATTGTCCTGTACCAGGCCGTGCAGGGCCAGGTAAATACTCTCCAGCGGATCGAGGATGTGCCGACGTCAATGGGCGATTGGCATGAGCAGATGTTGGTGATCTCCGGGATGCATCTCACGGTGCTGCTGGATGGAAAGGTCTGGCTGACCACTGACCTCGACGTACTCCCTTCGGGCGGCGTCGGCCTGTTCGCGAAGCGTGACACGGTGGTGACATTCGCTGACTTCAGTGTGGATCCAACGCGGACTAACGCGCCGGCAGGCCTGGAGCAATCCTCGCTCGAGTAACCCCCAGCCACAATGGTCCTGTCGGAGACGTCTGTTCATCCACCGCTGCTGCGAGTGCACCAACTCTCCAAGAGGTTCGGCGACGAGTCGGTGCTATCCGACGTCTCATTCGATCTTGGCGCCTCCGAGATCGTCGGCTTGATCGGTCCCAACGGCGCGGGTAAGACCACGCTCCTGGAGTGCGTGGCCGGTCTACTGCCGCTCGATTCAGGCAATATCACCACGCGAGACGGCGGTCCGCCTCGCGGCGTGGCGATGTACATCCCGGACGGCGTGTCCCCGTATCCCGAGCTGTTCGCCGCAGACGTCCTGATGTTCTTTGGCGAGGCTCATGGCGTTGCGAATTCGGAATGGGAACGACTCATCGACAGGCTCAACCTGCTGCCGGTCCTCGGCAAGCGTGTGGCGGCCTTGTCGAAAGGCAACTTGAAGCGTTTCTTGTTGGCGCTAGCGCTGTTAGCTCCATATCCCGTACTGCTGATCGACGAGCCGTTTAGCGGGCTGGACCTCGAGCAAATGCGCGCGGTCTCGCGTCTGCTGCGTGAAGTGCCAGTCACTGGGCGCACGTTGATGCTTGCTATCCACGAGCTTGCACATGCTGAGCAGGCATGTGACCGACTCCTCCTTATCAATAGCGGCCAACTGGTAGGTGCTGGTACGCTGGGCGAGCTCCGCGAAAGTACGCAACTGCCCGGTGGTGAACTCGAGGACGTCTTCCTGGCTCTCACTCGGGCAGACCGCGAGGAAGGTTTCCTTGCTCGGCACTAGCCTCGCATCCGGAGTAGTGACTCGGCCGGGGCTTGCCACGCGATCGGGTGTGCACCCCGGCTGGATCGCGCAGCTGCGACTGACCTGGTTGCTCTTCAAAAAAGAGCTGCGCGAGATGTTTGTAGGTCGAACCTTGTGGGCCATGCTCATCGTTGGTGCCCCGCTGGTAGGGTTCAGCTTTCAGCAATCGGTGTACCTGTACAGCGAGGCAAGCAAGAGCGCACTCCGGTTACCCAACCTCGCCAGCGGTCTGGTCCCGCTGGACGGGATCGTGGCGCCGACCTTTGGGGCGATCTACTTGCTGAACACCTTTTTGTTCCCGTTTCTGGCCATTCGATCGATCGGCGGCGAGCGCCAACATGGTGGACTCAAGCTGCTCCTGCAACTCCCGATCAGCCCGGCGCGTCTGGTAGCTGTCAAAGTGCTGGCGCTCGGTGTGTGCTGGACACTGGCGCTGGTGCCCGCGCTTCTGGGCATGCTGTTCTGGATGATGCTGGGTGGCCACTTGCAGTTTGCCGAGTTGCTGACAGTGATTGCCGGCCACGGGCTCTACGCTCTGGTCATTGCCGGGGTCGCATTCCTGACAGCGGCGCTCACCGACTCCATTGCGACCGCGGCGATATTGACGCTGGCTGTGACGCTTGGTTCGTGGGCTCTGGACTTCGCCGGCGCAACCCAGGCCGGGCTCGTGCACAGCGTGGCGGGCTTTTCGCTGACCGCGTCGCTGCGGACGCTGGAGCGCGGGCTGTTGAGCACGCCACAGATGCTGGTGCCAGCGATCCTGGCCCTAACATGCCTCGCAGTTAGCGCGGTGTGGCTTCCGACTGGCGTCGCACGTCGCGGCAAGCTGATCCGCACCGCGATCGCGCTCACCGTGGCGATCGCATCGATGGTGCTCGTAATACGTTTCCCAGCCTACGCTGATATCAGCGAGAACCGGCGCAATTCATTCAATCCGGCGGACGAACGCGCATTGCGAGCGCTGGATCAAGTGCTCCACGTGACCGTATACCTCGCGCCGACCGACTCGCGCCGGCAAGATCTCGAGATCAACGTGCTGAGCAAGTTACAGCGCATAGTGCCGCACATGGTGGTGGACGAGCCGGACACGGGTACTAGCGGCCTGTTCGGAGGAACACCGAGCGACACCTACGGCAAGGTCCAGTTCGACTACGCGGGCCAGAGCGTCCAGAGTCGCGCCACCTCCGCTCGTGAAATACTGCCGCTCATCTACGGTCTGGCCGGCGAGCAGGTCACACCGGATCCCGTACTGGCGTATCCCGGGTACATCCTGGTTGCCGACGCTCGCGGGCTGGTCTGGTGGTTCTATATATTGCTGCCCGCTCTGGCGTTCGCCGGTTGGCGACTCAGTCAGCGCGCACCGTCCGTCGCGGTTCGATTGACTCCACGGCGCGCTACTGGTATCCCTTCTTGGGCCAAGATAACCCTTGGCATGCTGGTGACAACGGCCGTGATCCAAACAGCGGCCGCCGTCTACATCTCGCGCCGGACCGCGCGGCAGCAAACGGGCATTGTCATCACGCTGCGCGACGATGGCTTTACCCCAAAGACCTTCACGATTGATGGTGGCGAAGGCCAACGCTACGTCATGACGCTCGTGAACGCCGGTTCTGAGCCACATCAGTGGGCCATTGACGGACTGAATGTGCGATCGGGCGTGGTTCCGCCGGGCCAGAATGGAACGATCGACTTCGTCCCAAACCGGGAGGGCACCTATCGCGTGGTCGATCCACTGCCGGGCCACGAGCAAGCGGGTCTGGTCGGTTACATCACGGTCGACTGATCGACTGATAAGGGCGAACTAGCGAAACCGCCGACGTTCTGGAGCCTCCTTCCGCACCGTGCCGAAAGAGCATGCCATAGAACTCATCCCCAAATCCGCCTTGCACAAGTAGGCGCGGTTGCTTCGGCGCGTGGCAACAGCGGGTAACATGCTCCGCCAGGCCAATCTAGCTCGGAAGGGTGTGGCATGTTGCCCACATCGGTCTACCGCCCCTGGTGTCTCCGCGCACCAGCGCGATCACGTTGTCTCACAGCAGGACGCCGCTGGAAACCTTTGCCGAGACGGACGAGCGGCCGCCGATGCAACGCTCCTGCCCACAATCCGGCTTCCAGCGCCCGCAAAACTCGCGCCCATCACTAACCACATGTTGTGTTTACCAACGCTCGGCCTGGAAGGACCGAACGGTACTGAGGTAACGACGTTTCTGCTTTCGGACTGCGGTCGTCTCGGGGTGGGTTCGGCCTAGGGTCGGGTGGCCGAGTTGCGATCACTGTTGCGGTTCCTTCACCTGGAAGGTTTGATCCCCACTGCGTTGGCCAGCGGCGTGCCGCCGGTCGCCGGTTGGCACGATACGCGTCTGCCGCCCACGTTGTCGATCTCGGACGTGAAGGCGTTGCTTGCAAGTTGTGACCGGACGCAGGTGACTGGGATTCGGGACTTCGCCATTCTCACACTGCTGGCTCGTCTCGGTCTGCGTGCAGCCGAGGTTGCTGGCCTTGAGTTAGCTGCCGTTGACTGGCGAGCTGGAGAAATCGCTATTCACGGCAAAGGCCGCCGTGACGACCGGCTTCCGCTGCCAGTCGATGTCGCTGAAGCGCTGGTCAGCTATCTCACCCAGGCTCGGCCGCGGGTCGAGTCGCGAAGACTGTTCTTGACCACGTGCGCCCGCTGCGCGCATTGCACCCTACGCCGATCAGTCAGATTGTGAGATGCGCCTGCCATCGAGCACACATCACGCCTGTCCACGCGCACGTGCGGCATCACGCACTTGCCACTGAGATGCTCCGGCAGGGAGCCGCACTCGCGAAATCAGTCAGGTACTGCGCCATCGCGACCTGGCGACGACCGCCATCTATGCGAAGGTCGACTGGAACGCGCTGCGTTCGATCGCTCAGCCATGGCCAGGAATTGACCGAAGAGTGGTCTCAGCCAGACTGCTGCTGACTACTCCAGCTGCGCCGTGCTTTTTGTCACAAGATGAACGAGGGCGGCCGTCAACTGCCGCGTTTCGCTGCCTATTTGGAGGCGACCGGAACCAACACGATCACGCTTGAGTCTGCGATGGCTTGGGCGCAACAGCCTACTCTCCAACCGAGCTCGAGCGTGTGGGCCAGTCGCATGACGGCCGCGCGTGGCTTTGCCCGCTATCTCGCTGGAATCGACGCTCGCACTCAAGTGTCACCGGCCGGCCTGCTGCCCTATCGCAAGCACCGGCGGGTGCCCTTTCTCTACTCCCTTGAGGACGTCGCCTTGCTGATGAGCCAAGCCCGTCAGACGATTGCCTCACCGCTACGCGCGGCTACCTTCGAGACTCTGATTGGGATGCTGGCTGTAACGGGCATGCGCATCGGCGAAGCGATCCGGCTGGATCGGACTGACGTTGACTGGGATCAGCGCCTGGCGGTGGTGCGGCTCTCCAAGTTCGGAAATCAGGAGCACTACCACTGCATGACAGTACCGTGCAGGTGTTGGCCGACTACGCGGACCTCCGCGATCGGCTGCAGCCATCGCCAAAGGCGCCGAGCTTCTTCGTCACGGCTACCGGAAAGCGGCCCTGGTACAGCGACATCCAGCACACGTTTCAGGCGCTTGTTCGTGAAGGCTGGAATCGGAGCCACGTCGTCGAGCCATCCTCGAATCCACGATCTGCGACACTCGTTCGCGGTCCGCACCATGGTTGCCTGGTACCGGAACGGTGAGAACACACAGTCCCGCCTTGCTTGGCTGTCCACGTACCAACGCGAGGCGAGTCCCCGCACTGTCTCCGCGTATCGTGACACATTTCGTCTGCTGTTGGGATTTGTTCAGCTTCTGACCGTCAAGACACCGTACACCCCTGGACTGGAGCACCTCGACGCGTCGGTCATCGCCGCGTTCCTCGGGGGTTCGTCATCAAAAGGGCAGCTAGCGGTGGTTGTGCGGAGCTGTCGTGCTCCAATCCCACGTAGGTCACCGGCTGCGTTGGACCAGTGCTTCATTCGCCGCTACCTTTTGTGGCCAGGCCAGCCTTCCGCCGTAGTGCCCAGCGTCGCAACGCCACGACGCACCAGATGGCTTCTATGACACCAAATGGCCATGCACCTTGAAGAAACCCGTACAGCGACGAAGCCGCGCACGCTCCAGCAAAAGCCAACACGAAAACTGCCGAGCGCGACTCAAGTGCATAGAAAATCAGCATGGCGGTGACGGCCAGCGCGCCGTAAAGCGTCAGGAGGTCCACGCGTCAGGATTCGACATTGATTCCGCTGACTACGACGTAGAATCTGAGCTATCAGCCCGATCTGGTCGCAACGAGAGAACCCCCGTGTCCTTCGCTCCTCACTTCGGATGCCTTTCGCGGACCGGGGCCGCCGGGCAATGCAACGCCAGTCGCAGTAGCAACCGCATCTTGCGCTCCAGGTCCGCGTGGGTGGCTCAATGATGGGACGCAGGGTCGCCGTCCGACGAGTCTTCGCCCGGCAATGTTGGTGAACCAATGCGCGCCCTGAACTATCACCCTTGATGACGCAGCAACCACACAGACCGCCGCATGCCGCACAAGGGCAACAATACTCGATCGTCGATGTGCCGCGGAGTCGCTATGGCGACGCCATTCCTCGGTGCAGTATCTCCGCGGTGAAGCCGGCAAGGAGCAGCAAACCCATAATGACCGCCATGATGCGCAGAGTGGTCGACCATGGCGGCAAGTCCCCAGGTGGAACTGGTGGGGGCTCATCGTGTTCGGGCGCCATGTAGTCAACTGTGCCGACCGCGTCAGAAACGTGCGAGAGGCTGGGTCGGCGTGAGCCCATGCGAAAGGCGATGCCGAAATCTGTGAGCGTCACTCGACGGTCAGGAGTGATCAGCACGTTTTCGGGCTTGACGTCGCGGTGTACCACCCCTTGTGCACATACTCGAGCGTGTCGGCCAACTGCAATCCTATGGCCGTCACCTGGTCGACCGGCAGCGGGCCGCGCTCCTCCAAGTACGTGCGCAGCGACTGGCCTTCGATGTACTCCAGTACCATGAAAGGGTCTGACCGGTCTGACAGCACGCGCTGCAGACCGGGGTGCCTCAGCCGAGAAGCAATCTCCATCTCGCGGCGATACTGGTTGAAGGCGACGAGATCGCCCGCCGTCGTGAGGTGCGGTATCTTGAGGACAACCTCGCGACCGGTATCAATTTCGGACGCGCGGTAGACCTCGGCCGAGGCGCCCGCGCCGAGGAAATCGCGGATCTCATAGCGATCCAGGACACGGTCGCCGATTGCGTAACGCACGTGGTCAGTGGTCGTGTCCATCCCGCTCGGCCACGACGTGGACGTCGACGTCCCCGGCCAGCCGCAAGAGGTTCTGGACGACCGAGCCCCGCACCATCTCGTGCAGCCGACCATGTCGCGAGTGACCGAGGATGATGCTGCCGACGTTCTTCTCATGCGCGACCTGCATCAGTGCGCGGGCCACGTCGCCTGCCTGGACCCGGATTGGCTCCGCGCCCAGGTCCTCCGCAAAACGCAAGTTGTCCTCGAGCGCGCGTTTCTGCTCGGGCGAGGCCGATGCCCAGCGTGGTGTCGCGATGAACACCGCGAGCAACTCGGTCCGATAGCGATTGGCCATCCGCCAGCCTCGGCGAATCAGGTTCTGAGACTGGGGTTCCGCGTCGATGCACACCATCACCCGCTCACCCGCTGACCAGGACGCGTCGATCTCGTGTTGATGCATGTAGTCTTCGAGATCCTGCTCGCAGACCTGGGCCATCTTGCGGAGCGCCATGTCGCGCAGGGCAATCAGGTTGCCCTCGCGGAAAAACGAGTCCAACGCGCGTTCCGCGCGCTCCGGCGGATAGATGTTGCCGTGCTTCATGCGCTGGCGGAGCGCGTGCGGCGACATGTCGATCAGCTCGACTTCGTCAGCATCATCGATAACGCGGTCTGGCACGCGCTCGCGGACATGCACGCCGGTGATGTTTTCGACGATATCCGCCAGGCTCTCGAGGTGCTGGATGTTGACGGTGCTGATCACGGTAATGCCCGCGGCGAGCAGGTCGCCAACGTCCTGCCAGCGCTTGTCGTGCTTCGAGCCGGGCGCATTGGTGTGGGCCAGCTCGTCGACCAGGGCTACTGACGGGTGCCGCTCGATTACGGCGTCGGTGTCCATCTCTTCGACGACGACACCCTTGTAGTCGATCTTCTTGCGAGGGACCTGCTCCAGCGAGCGGGCTAACTCAATGGTTTTCGGCCGGCCGTGGGACTCGATGAAGCCGATCACCGCGTCGGTGCCGCGTTGCTTGCGCCGCAGCAGCTCTTCCAGCGCCGTGTACGTCTTGCCGACCCCCGGCGCAATGCCGAGGTACACGCGGTGCCGGCCGCGGGCACCAGCACCCGCCTCGCGCCGGACGCGATCGAGCATCTCCTCGGCGCTCGGTCGGCCATCGATTCCAGCCATGCGCGAAGAAAAGCTATGTGTGTTGGCGACGTGAGAAGCGCACCACGCACCAGCCCACGTGCGGCTTGATCGCCGCCTCCAGGTCGCTCGTCTCGACGACTTCCCGTACCAGGTGGCTCAGGGCGTCAAGGTCATCTGCGCCTATGTCGACCACAACGGTCGTTGACGTGATCAGGTCCGCCGACGCATGGCAGAGCGTTGCGGCCGCTGTGCGCACCGCATCCTCCACCGTTGGCGCGACCCGACGCGGTGGTCGATCAAGGATCGTTGCGAGTTCTGGCGTGCGGACCTGAGTCATACGGAAATCACCAACTTCAGTATGTGGCGGACTACGTCAACAGGGGCTCAACGAAAGGGACCAATCGGTCAAAAAAAGCTCAACAATCTGGTTCGCTGGCGAACCGATAGCCGAGCCCCGATTCGGTCAGCAAATAGCGGGGAGCGGCCGGTTCATCCTCGACTTTGCGCCGCAAACGCGCGATATAGACGTGCAGGATGTGCTCACCCCCCTGCCAGGCGGGACCCCATACGGCGTGAATGAGCTTGCGATCGGACAGAAATCGGTCTGGATGTGTGGCGAAGAACTTCAGCAGCTCGTATTCGGTGGGCGTGAAGTGAACTGAGCGACCCTCGCGCACAATCCGTCGCTGCTCGAGATCGAGCTCCAGATTGGCGACGCGCACGATCGGTTCTGCGCCTGACTCGGGCTGAGCGACGTGACGCAGAGCGACGCGGATGCGCGCCTGAAGCTCGTCGAGACCGATGGGTTTCGAAAGATAGTCATCGGCGCCGAGCTCGAGAGCTGCCACGGTGTCGCGTTCGGCGCGACGCGACGATAGGGCGATGATCGGTACGGGCGCTCGTGAGCGGATTTGGCCGATGACTTGCCACCCCGAGCCATCCGCGAGGTCCAGGTCAATCATGATCAGGTCGGCGTGCTGGCGGTCGAAGGCGCGGGTGGCCTCGTCGACGGAGGTGGCCATCTCGAGTGTGAAGCGGTGCTGGCGCAACTTTCGACGAATCAGTCGGGCCAGGCCCGGATCGTCTTCTACCAGCAGTACACGCGCGCCGGCCCGCTTCAAACTCCGCTCGCCCGACGGCACACTTTCCCGGCGCTCTGCGACAACGACCATCGCTCGCATTGTCGAGGGTGGTGCCTCAAACGAACCTCAACACGGCGCCGGAATTGATCAAAATCTTCTCAAAAAGCGCTGCGTCTAATGCATTTCTAATTTCCGGAGCGCGTTTTGTTGAGGGTTTCCTAACGTCCTCAGGCGTATGCTGGCGGGTGATCCCGCGGTGCTCCGTGCCAGCGGGAGGAAGCTGTTTCGGAAACATGGAAGTCTCCGACCAAAGTATGAGGTCACGCTGTGACTGGCGGAGCTAGAGGTGCGCATGGAGAGTGGGGACAATATGAGGTTGCATGGGAAGCTGGAGGTGAGGATCAGATGGGCATAGCGTTCCTGTCGCTGGTAATCCTGTGTGTGTTCGTCTACCTGTTTTATGCCCTGTTCAGGCCTGAGAACTTTTAGGTACTGAGGTCTCAGATGGCTCTTGATATTCTGCAAGTCGCAATTGTCCTGGTTCTCTTGCTGCTGCTGGTGAAACCGGTCGGCACGTACATGGCTGCCGTGTTCATGGGCAAGCGGACCTGGCTAGATCCGGTGCTCAACCCGGTGGACAACGCGATCTACAAGGTGAGCGGCATCGATCCGAACCAGCAGCAGCGCTGGCCAGCGTACGTGCAGGCCATGCTCCTCACGAACCTGGTCATGTTCGTGCTGTTCGTCCTCGTTTACATGCTCCAGGGGCTGCTGCCGCTCAACCCGGACAGCATCGGGCCCGTGGCGCCGTGGCTGGCCGTCAATACGGCCATGAGCTTCATCACCAACACGAACTGGCAGAACTACGGCGGTGAGAACACCCTGTCCTATTTCTCACAGATGTTTGCGATCATCTACCCGCAGTTCACCTCGGCGGCCACCGGCCTGGCCTGCGGTATCGCCTTCATTCGTGGCCTCGGCGGGAGCACGAACCTCGGCAATTTCTATGTCGACCTCACACGCGCGATCACCCGCATCATGCTGCCGATTGCCTTCGTGTGTGGCGTGGTGTTTGTCGGACTGGGCGTGCCCGCGACCTTCGAGGGCGCGTTGCAGGTCAACACCTTGAATGGTCCGTTGGCAGCGCAGACAGCGACCACCTCGCCCGACCAGTCCAGTGCCGACGCGACGCCGCCGACGGAAACGGCACAAGGGCAGCAGACGATCACGCGTGGACCGGTTGCGGCGCTGGCCTCTATTAAACACCTGGGTACCAACGGCGGTGGTTGGTTCAACGCCAACTCCGCGCACCCGTTCGAAAATCCGAACCCGATCAGCAATATTCTCGAAAACGTCCTCATGGCCCTGCTGCCGATGGGACTGATTTACACCCTGGGCATCATGATCAATCGGCGCAAGCAGGCGGCGACCTTCTTCTGGGTGATGTCTGGCTTCTTCGTCGTGTTCCTGCTTATCGCCTACGCGGGCGAAATTCAGGGCAACCCGCTACTGACCAGCATCGGACTCGACCCCTCGCAGGGCAACCTGGAGGGTCACGAGCTGCGCTTCGGGCAGGGCCTGACCGCGCTGTTCGTCACGTCTACGACCGCGTTTACCACCGGGACCATCGATGCGATGCACGACAGCCTGACGCCGCTAGCGAGCCTCACGCCCATGTCGCAGATGCTGCTGAACATGGTCTTCGGTGGGAAGGGCGTCGGCTTCATCAACCTGCTGATCTTCGCCATTCTCGGCGTTTTTCTCACGGGTCTGATGGTTGGCCGCACGCCGGAATTCCTCGGCAAGAAGATCGAGGCCTACGAAGTCAAACTGGCCGCGGCGGCGTTCCTGGTGCACCCGATGTTGATCCTCTTCTTCATGGCCGCGACGTTCGCCTTCAGTCTGGACCTGAGCTCAATCTCCAATCCAAGCTCGCATGGTTTCAGCGAGGTCATGTACATGTACACGTCGATGGCGGCCAACAACGGCTCGGCCTTCGCGGGGATCAACGGCGACACCAACTGGTTCAATGCCAGCGGCACGGTTGTGCTGGCCCTGGGCCGCTACGTGTCCATCATCCTGATGCTCGCGCTGGCTGGCTCGATGGCAGCCAAGAAGGAGGTGCCGATGACCGTGGGCACCATGCGCACCGACGGGCGTCTGTTCGGTGGCGTGCTGGCGGGCACGGTCCTGATCATCGGCGCCCTGACGTTCTTCCCAGTGCTTGCCCTGGGCCCGATCGCGGAGCACTTCGCCATGTGGGCCGGACAGACTTTCTCGTAGCTGGAGGCGGAGTCGTTTCTGTATGAGCACAACCCTGACGAAAGAGCGCCGCAACGCGACGTTCAACCGAGAGATTCTCATCCCCGCCCTCTGGCAAGCTTTCCTCAAGCTGGACCCGCGCTGGATGTGGCGGAACCCGGTCATGTTCGTGGTCGAGATCGGCGCGGTGCTGACGCTGATGCTGACCATCGACCCGGCGATCTTCGGTGGAGCAACCGCCACCAGCGGCTACAACCTGCTGGTTACGGTCATCCTGATCCTGACGGTGTGGTTCGCGAACTACGCCGAAGCTGTTGCCGAGGGCCGCGGACGCGCCCAAGCCGACACACTGCGCAAAACGAAGAAGGAGACTCCTGCGCGGCGGCTGAAGTCCGACGGGTCCATTGAAATGGTGACGTCCTCCGACCTGCGCAAGGGTGACGTCGTTCTCGTCGAAGCCAACGACATTATCCCCGGTGACGGTGACGTCATTGCCGGCGTGGCGTACGTCAACGAAGCGGCCATCACCGGCGAATCGGCGCCTGTACTGAAAGAACCGGGCACCGACACGCGCAGCTCCGTGACGGGTGGGACCCAGGTCGCCAGCGACACGCTGAAGATTCAAATCACCGCCAACCCCGGCGAGACATTCCTGGACCGCATGATCGCCCTTGTCGAGGGCGCGTCGCGCCAGAAGACTCCGAACGAGGTCGCGCTGACGGCGCTGCTGGCGGTCTTCACGATCATCTTCCTGATCGTGTGCGTCACGCTGGTCCCGTTCGCGGCTTTTCTCAACTCGCCACTGGACGTGGCTACCGTCGTCGCCCTGCTGGTGTGCTTGATTCCAACGACCATCGGCGCGCTGTTGTCGGCCATCGGTATCGCCGGTATGGACCGCGTCACGCGCTTCAACGTCCTGGCGATGTCGGGACGATCGGTGGAAGCCGCTGGCGACATCAACACCCTGCTGCTGGACAAGACCGGCACAATCACGTTCGGCAACCGGTTGGCGCACCAGTTCATACCCGTGGCTGGCCACTCAGAGCGCGAACTGGCCGAGGCGGCGATGCTGTCGTCGCTGGCAGATGAGACCATCGAAGGTAAATCAATCGTGGCGCTCGCCGAGCAGCGCGGCCTGAAAGCCTCGGCGGATGGTGCCGTGGCGTCGGTTCCCGCACCCGTACCGGTTGGAGCGGCCTCCAACACTCCGGCGCCGGCCGCGCCGAGCGTGAATGGCGCTGGTGCCGAGTTGATTCCGTTCAGCGCCGAAACGCGGATGAGCGGCATCGTCGACCATGGCCGACGCATCATGAAGGGCGCCGTCGAAGCGGTCGAAACGCTCACCGGACACACGTCCGAAGAGCTGCGCACTCAGTCCAACAAGATCTCGTCTGAGGGTGGCACACCGCTCGCCGTGGCCGTCAACGATGACCTGTACGGCGTCGTCTATCTGAAGGACACGGTCAAGCCCGGCATCCATGCGCGGTTCGACGAGTTCCGCCGCATGGGTATCCGCACCGTCATGGTCACCGGCGACAATCCGCTCACCGCGGCCACGATTGCGCGCGAGGCAGGTGTCGACGACTTCCTGGCGCAAGCCAAACCTGAAGACAAGATCCGTCTGATTCGCGACGAACAGGCCGAGGGCAAACTGGTGGCGATGACGGGTGACGGCACCAACGACGCGCCCGCGCTGGCGCAGGCCGATGTGGCGCTGGCGATGAACTCAGGCACGAGCGCCGCTAAAGAGGCCGCCAATATGGTGGACCTCGACTCGGATCCGACCAAGCTGCTGGACGTGGTGATGATCGGCAAGCAGCTGCTCATCACGCGCGGCGCGATCACCACGTTCTCGATCGCCAATGACGTGGCGAAGTACTTCGCAATTATTCCGGCGATGTTCGTGGCGGTCTTCGGCGGGCTTCAGGCACTGAACATCATGCATCTGGCGACACCGCAGAGCGCGATCCTCTCCGCGTTGATCTTCAATGCGCTGATCATTCCCGCGCTGATTCCGCTGGCGCTGCGGGGCGTCAACTACCGGCCGAGCACAGCCGACGCGCTGCTGCTCAAAAACATCTCCATCTACGGCATCGGCGGGGTCATTGCGCCGTTCATCGGCATCAAAATCATCGATTTGATCGTCGCCCCACTGATTGGTGGCCTGTAGGAGTATTCACCGTGTTGGCTCCACTTCGTCTCTCTCTCGTCTTACTGGTCATCTGCGGCGGCATCTACCCGGTGCTCGTCACGCTCGTCGGCGGAACGCTGTTTCCGTATCAGGCCCAGGGCAGCATCATCACCCGTTCCGACGGCACGCCTGTCGGCTCGGAGCTGCTTGCCCAGGCCTTCGACAAGGACATCTACTTCCACCCGCGCCCGTCCGCGGCGGGGGCCGATGGCTACGATGCGACGGCCTCGGGAGGCTCTAACCTGGGTCCCACCAACCAGAAGCTGATCGACCGCGTGACATCCGACGCCGCTAGCCTCAAGCAGGAAAACCCCGGCCTGACCGTGCTCCCCGCTGATCTGCTCACCACCTCCGGCTCGGGACTCGACCCGGACATCTCGCCCGAAGCGGCCATGGCCCAGGTCCCGCGTGTCGCTCAGGCGCGACGCATCTCGGAACAGCAGGTGACGGACCTGGTCAACAGCCACATCACGCCGCCGGACCTGGGCATCTTCGGCGTGCCACGCGTCAATGTGCTGAAGCTCAACCTGGCGCTGGACGCGCTCGCTCCTCAACACTAGCTGTTCCATGCAGCGCCGCACTGGCGCCCTCGATTCCGAAACCGATGCCAGGCAAGCCGGCCAGCCGGGCCGGTCTGCCTGGCACCGCATCTATTTTGGCTACGCACCTGGCGTGGGGAAGACGTTCGAAATGCTTCGCCACGCGCACCAGTACCTGGCGCGTGGGGCCGACGTGGTCATCGGATGGGTCGAGACGTATGACCGACGTCATACCGTCGAAGCACTCGGGGAACTCGAGATTGTCCCTCCCCGCGTGCTCACGCGCAGCAGCGTCGTAATCAGAGAGATGGACGTCGACGCGATCATCGCTCGTCGCCCGCGGCTCGCCCTGGTCGACGAGCTGGCGCACGCGAACGTCGCTGGCTCGCGAAATCAGCGGCGCTACCAGGATGTGCTGGAACTGCTGGCGGCGGACATCAGCGTGATGAGCACGGTCAATATCCAGCAGCTCGCCAGCCTGCAGGACACGTTACATGTTGTCACCGGCACGACGGTGAGTGAGACCTTGCCCGAGTGGGTCGTGGACAACGCGGACGAACTGGAGATGGTTGACGCTTCACCCGAAGCCGTGCGCAAGCGGCTGCGACGAGGCAACGTGTTGCCGCCCCAGCAGGTTCAGCGAGCGCTGGAAGGCTACTTTCAAACAGACACTCTGCTGGCGCTGCGTGAACTCACCTTGCAGCGGGTAGCGGCACATGCGGCGCGAGACGGCGCCGACCCGGCAACGCAGCCTTCGGCCCCTGAGAAAGTTCTGGTATGTTTGCCGGCAACCAACCAGGCGCAGGCCATCCTCATGCGGGGCGTCCATCTCGCGAATCGGCTGCACGCGCGATTGCTGGCGCTGCACGTTATGCCGACGTCTGGCGGCATCGATGCTGAGCGGGGGTATCAGTCTGTGGCCAGGGCCCTTCAGCTCGCACGAGCCCTGGGCGGGGACGTGCACACGCGTCGTTCTCGGGACGTGGCGCAGGCGCTCGTCGCGTTCGCGAGTGAGGCCGGGGCCACACAGCTCGTGCTTGGTGAGGACGCGCCTCGCAGGTGGTGGGAAGTCTCACAGCGGTCCACACTCAGCACAGTCCTGCAGCGTGCACACGATATCGACGTCCACGTCGTCCGACGTGCCGACCGATGAGCTGGCGTTCGGTAGCAGCCGATGTGGTGGTGGCGATCGGGGTGGTCGCCGGAATTTCGGTGATCGTGGGGTCGGTCGACAGCGTCAAGCACGTCTCCAACATTTCGAACATGTACGTCATTGGTATCGCTATCCTCGCGAGTCGGCGGGGAGCGTATCCCGCGGTCTTCGCTTCAATCCTGGCGTTTGCGGCGTACGACTGGTTTTTTGTGCCACCTATCCACGAGTTCACCGTCAACGATCCCAGCGAGTACGTAGCCCTGCTGACATTGCTGGTGACCGCCGTCATCATCGGTCAACTGCTCGCGGTGGCGCGTCAGCAAACCGTCGAGGCGCGCACGCGCCAGCGACAAACGCAGCTGGTCTACGAGGTGAGCCAGGCGGCACTCTCGTCGCCGTACATGTCGACGGTGTATCCGATGGCTCTGTGGCGGCTGAACGATGCCCTGCAATTGACAGGCAGTCGCTTGTTACTCGTGGAGGGAAATAGTCTGGTCCAGTCCGCCTCCTCCGGCACCTTTGCCGAAATGGTGGAAGAGCAAAGCTGGCTCGAGCAGGTGGTGCGGGACGGTCAGGGGCTCGTCGTCTGGAGCCAACCACGCACCAACGTGCGAATCACGACGGAGCTCGATCTGGACGCGCCGGATGTGGTCGCACCCGAGGGTGCGCGGCTCCACGAAGTGCTGCTGCCGCTGCGTGTCGATGGGCCGATTCGAGGTGTGCTGGTCGTGGGCGGCCGAACGGATGCAGCCCCGACGAGCGCGGAGGACAACCGGCTTCTCGTAGCGTTCGCAAACCAGCTGGCCGTCGCCGTCGACCGACAGCACCGAGCCGATGATCAGGCACGCGCGCGAGCGCTGGAGGAAGGCGATCGCCTGAAGTCCGCGCTGGTGTCCTCCGTCTCACACGAGCTGAAGACGCCCCTGGCAGCCATAAAGGCATCCGTCACCACATTGCTGAGCGGATGTCCGGAACCAGACCGCCGCACCAGGCGTGAGGCGGCGGCGGCGATCGATCGCGAAACGGATCGGCTCACGAGGCTGGTCAGCAACCTGCTCGACATGTCGCGCCTCGAGGCTGGCGCGTTGCGGCCGCACCTGGAGTTGGCGTCGATTGCGGACCTGGTCGCGGACGTACTGGATCGCATGGAGCCGATCATGCACGGGCGAGACGTACGCGTGGACATCCCCGACGAGATGCCGCCGACTCCCATGGACTTCGTTCAGATCAGCCAGGTGCTCACCAACTTGCTCGACAATGCGATGCGCTATTCTCCTCCGAGCGGCGCAATCGTCATTTCGGCCAACCTGGTGCGCGACCAGTTGCGCGTGACGGTTTTCAACGCGGGGAGTCATATTCCACCCGCCGATTTGGACAAACTGTTCGACAAGTTCTATCGGCTCAGCCCCGCGACTGGTGGGATCGGTCTCGGGCTGTCGATCGTACGCGGGATCGTCGAGGCGCACCAGGGACATGTGTGGGCCGAGAACGTAGGCCAGCGCGGTGTCGCCTTCACCTTTACGCTTCCATCTCTTCCGCGCGCGACCGCGCCGGCTAAGTCACCGACCGAGTCTACGTCCCACATAACCTGAGCAACCAATGGTCCGCGTACTGGTTGTCGACGACGAAGCCGAGGTCCGAGACGCGTTGCGGCGCGGACTGGAACTACTCGACTTTGACATCCAGACGGCGGTCAATGGTGTGGAAGGCGTTGCTGGGGTCGAGTCCTGGCAGCCGGACCTCGTGCTCCTGGACCTGGCGATGCCTGTCATGAGCGGGCTGACTGCACTGAAGCAGATTCGCGGCTGGTCGCAAGTGCCGATCATCGTGCTGTCGGTTATGGGTGAGGAGGCCGACAAGGTCCGGGCGCTGGAGGCAGGCGCGGACGATTACATGACCAAACCGTTCGGGATGCAGGAGCTGCAGGCGCGGATTCGCGTGGTCCTGCGCCGGACGAAAGAAGGCCAAATCGCAGCGGTCCTGCAATTCGGCGACGTCCAGCTGGACATTGAGCGCCGCGTGGTCAGCGTGCACGATGCTCCGATCCACCTCAGCCCGATCGAGTACGAGATTTTCAAGTTGCTCGCCCTCGCCCCGGGCCGGGTGCTCACATACCGTTCGCTACTGACTAGGGTCTGGGGCCCAAACTATGGTAGTGAGGTGCACTACCTGCGGCCGGTGATGACCGCGCTGCGGAAGAAGTTGGGGAACCGCCTCATCAGGACCGAGCCAGGCGTCGGCTACCGACTTGAGGACCCGCGCGCGTAGGCGGTCAGATCGCAGGGTTGGAACGAGCTGACCCGGATGCCGCGCGACCGACACTTTCTGCCGGGCTTGTGCGCTCGACAAGGTTTGCCAGCAGGATTAACAGGAGAAACAGAACAACCCCCGATGGCGAGAGCGATGATAGCCGTCAAAATGTCCATGCCACATTTTCCCACTATCCGGCCTCAGCACGCTCTCAACGTTTCCCGCGGCAGGCTCAACGATCACTCACGGCGCCGGCGGATGTGTCAATTGAGAGCGGTTTTTGACCTCACCAGCTCCAATGTTGATCCCACGTTGAGGTTCCATGTCTAGAATGTCTGGTCAGAGGACCACCCCCATATGGTCGCGATCCAGATCGACGATCGGGTATTCGACAGCGCGGAGTTGCGTCAGTCCACACTCTGTTGGACCTGGCTACCTGCCGTTGAATTGCTCACAATCGCCCGCGGCATCCGCTGGTGCGGACCCTGCGCGGCGCTACATCCGGAACTGGTCCCGCCGCCGGCCGACATCATCTGGCCGATCGCCGGGGCAGTGATTGGCGGGATTGTCGGGCTTCTGATTGCCACCACAATAATTGCGGATACCGCGGTCAGTCTGACCGGGTTGGTCGGATCCCTTGTCGGCGCGCTGGTTGGAATAGGCGCGCTGGTTCACCGCGCGGGCCGTTCCGACCCTGCGTAGGCTGAGGATGCATCGGAAGATTGCTCTGGCTGGCGTTCCAGATGGAACGGCACACTGATAACGACTGTGCCAGGCCGAAACAGCAGCGCTGCCTTGATTCGGAGTGCCGTCTGCGTGTGGAGCGGCTGCTCCCACCAGTGGGCGGGGACCAGCTCGGGCAGCACCACCGTAATCGTCGCCCCAGGTTGACGTTCCGAGAGATCATCCATGTACCCCATGAGTGCGGGAATCAGTGTTCGGTACGGGCTGACAATGTGTCGCAGACGAATGTGCGCAAGAAACGGATGGCTCTTATATTGTCCGCGCCAGGCCTGGCTAAGCGCGGCAATCTCCTCGCGCGAATCGGACACGTGCACCGCCGTCACGGCGGGTCCGGCCGTGCGATGGAGGCAGCGCCTGGTGAGAGACATGGAAATCGTCGACATGGAAATCGTGGTGGCCGAGATTGGTTTGCACCGCGCGCAGGATGCCCGGCTCGTCGTCGACGACCAGGATGCGCGCCCCCGATGCCGCGGTCACGCGACGCTCGTCTGGGCGGGCGGTCGCTCCAGCACGGCAGCGGACAAAGGCAGCGTGAAGGTGAACTGGGCGCCACCGCCGGGACGGTTCTCGACCCACACGCGCCCACCGTGCGCCTCGACCAGGCCTCTAACGATTGCCAGCCCAAGCCCCAGACCTTGTGGCCTCGGCCGGCCGTCCATCACGCGGTAGAAGGGATCGAACAGTTGGGGAATGGACTGGGGTGGAATACCCGGACCGCGGTCGCTCACCACAACCGCCAATGTACCCGAGACGCGGCGTACGCCTAGGAGGATCTCGGTGTCAGCGGGCGCATATTTCGTCGCATTTTCCACGAGGTTGTAGATGACCTGACCGATTTCGACGGGGTCGATCCACACCGGTGGCAGGTCCTTCGGCACATCGACATGCAGCTCGTGGTGGGCGGTCACCGAGCGCAGCCGATCGAGGGTGTCATCGATCAGCGCCTCCAGGTCCTGCCAGCTCTTCTCCGGCCGCAGGCTCCCCGCTTCGATACGCGAAAGGTCCAACAGATTGCCAACCAGCCGATTCAGTCGCTCCGCCTCCTGCTCGATCGCCTGAGCGAAACCTTGCCGTTCGTCCTCCGTCCAGACCACGTCGTTCTGTCTGAGGCTGCTTGCCGAGGCCATGATGGTCGCCAGCGGAGTCCGCAAGTCGTGTGAAACGGCATTCAACAGCGCACGGCGTAGTTCGTCGGTGCGCCGCAGAATCTCGGCGTCGGTGGCTTCCTGCCGCAGCCTGGCGCGGTCCACGGCAATGCCAATCTGGGCCGCGGCCAACGACACGAGTCGATCGTCAGTGCTGTCGAAGTGGCCGTCTGGATCGACGAGCAGCAGCGCACCGATCCGGCGGTCGTCGACCTTAATTGGCACGAGGTGGACGTGGTCTGGAATGCCGCCCGCGCGCGTTGGGCGGATAATCCGTACCCATCGACCGGTAGCTACATGGTCGCGGACTCCGTCGGCCGCCCCGCTCTGCAGCACGCGCGCCGCGGCGCCGGAGTTACCGTGCGTCGAGACAGTCTCCGGCACCTTGCCGGCCGTAAACTGGCGCGTGCCGCCGTTCGGCTGCCGGAGCTCGATCACCAGGCCGGTGATCTGGAGCTCGGCGCGGACGCGCTCCGCAACCCCCTCGAGCGCCTGATCGACGTCATTGCTTCCCAGCAGCCGCACGATGTCGTACAGCACGACGGCCTCGCGTTCGCGCTGCTGGGCTTCTCGCGCGCGCTGGCGCTGGCCGGCCGCGAGCTGGCCGGTGACCGTTGCCGTCAACAGAAAGAACAGCAGCGAGACCCACTCCTCAGGATCGGAGACCGTCAGCTGATGAAGTGGCTCGACGAAGAACCAGTCGAAGACCAGGAAGGCCAGCACCGAGGCAAACACCGCCGGGCCACGGCCGAACGCAACCGCTGTCGCCATGACGGCCAGCAGGTACAGCATCGAGACATTGGCGATGTTGACCTGCCACAGGATGAAGCCGATGAACAGGCTGACGGCGGTGACGGAGCCCAGAGCCGCGGCGTAGCCCACCACTCGGGGTCGGCGAGCGGCGAGACGCCCCCACAGTTTGGGCACGTTCTGAGTATCACACCCCACCGATCAACGAACCCTCAACGTTTCGACGGAATGGGTCACTGAATGCTCAACACGCCGACGCGGATGCAGGATTGTTGATCAAACATTGACTGAACTCGGCTCGACGTTGAGGGTCTTGTGAGGGGCGTGCTGCCATACTGTCAGCAGAGGGGACGTACAGCTCCACATGACGGTGGCGACGCCAACTTCCACGAATGCGCTGGAGGCGCCCGTGCGTCGGGTGCTGCTGGTGGAGGATGAGCCCACGCTGCGGCGGGTTATTGCGCGCAACCTAGCAAGCCGCGGCCTGGAGGTTCGTGAAGCGGGGACGGCGCAGGAGGCGGTCGAGGCGGCGACGACGGCGCATCCTGACTTGCTGCTGCTCGACATCAACCTGCCGGACCAGACGGGGTGGGACGTGCTGCGCGAGCTGCGGCGGCGAAGCAGTGAGGTTCCGACGATCATCCTGTCGGCTGTGCGCGTGAGTTCCAACAGACTGGACGAGTTTCATCCGATTGCGTATTTGCCCAAGCCGTTCCCGATCGACGCACTCTTGCGGCTGGTGTTCCAGCCCGAGGGTGCCTCGGCGCCCATCACAGACGACGATGCCTGATCGGTTGACGAACCGGCGCCGGTAGTCCTCGAGACGAGCGGTAAGGCAGTGACGCTCTGCTGTCGTTGCAGGCGTCTCCGACGAGCCGATGAAGAACCGCCGGCACACGCGACTGAGAAATTGTCCGAAAACACTCTGGAGTCGCCGCTTACTGGAGTGCGGCCACGCGTGGCTCGACCCGGTACTCATGCGTATGCAGCCAACTATCCACCCGTGTCGCGCACGTCAACCCCGAAACGCAGCCAACTGCAAGTGGCGATGGTCGTGCCGGCCGATGCACGTGTGCCAGCGTACGTCCAACTGCCGGATACGACTTTCCCTCCCGGACCTTTCACTCTTGGAACGGTACACGGTGGTGATCGCGGGATTTGTCAGGTACTCGATTTGGCCGCCATGTGGTACGGCACGTTGGCGACGACAATCCCGGGATGAAACAGCAACGATGCCTTCAGGCGCAGCGCGGTCTGGTTGTGCAGAAGTTGCTCCCACCAGTGCGACGGCACGAACTCCGGCAACACTACTGTCAGCGTGTCGTTGGGATGGGTGTCTTTGAGCGCGTCGATGTACGCCAGTAGCGGCCCCGCGAGCGAGCGGTACGGCGATTCGACGATCACCAGCTCCACGCCCGGCGCCCATTCCTCCCACTCACGGCGCAGGCGCTCCGCTGTCTGCACCTCGTCGGTCACGTGCACCGCCACGACGTGCCGATCGTCCGGCGCAATCGCGCGCGCAAATGCCAACGCCTGGCGCGCCTGGACTCCGGCGTCGGCAATCGGCACGACTGCGCGCACCACGATCGCTTCCGGCAGGAGCGGTGTTTCGGCCCGTCGGGCCCGCTCGAGCACCTGGTAGTGGCGGTGAATGCCCCAGAAGGCCAGAATCAGGAGCGGAATGAGCACGATCACCAGCCAGGCGCCCTCGGCGAACTTGCTGAAGGCAATGACCAGGGTGACGATCGCGGTGGTCACCGCACCGACGCCGTTGATGACCGCCGAGCGCCGCCAGTTGGCTTCTCGCAGCCTGCGCCAG
>JAFAOS010000323.1 GCA_019247515.1 Chloroflexota bacterium
GACGCATCGAGCGCGAGACCGGTGTCCGCCGCGAAACGGTCGCGCGCTACGACCCGCGGCGTGCATCAAATGCGGCCAACCTGTCCGGGTGCCCGTGTTGAGGCTGCGAGCGCCGGGAAGACGCCCGTCGGGCTGACGAATGGGGAGCAACTCGTCAAGCTGTTCGTCGAGTACGACATCCTTGTGCAACGAACCTCGTACGATTTGCTGGAGCTCCCACTCCGCCGGGTAGGCGGCATACGGGGCGGCGGGATCATAGGTCCGCAGACGTAGATGGAGCTCCTCGTCCGAGGTGGCGTAGCCGACTCGGCGGGTGTACCCAGCGTATGCGGGGTGCGCGCCTTCAGCTCGAGACCGCGCAACGCGCCTTCGATCTCATCAGGTGCCAGGAATGCCAGGATGGCCAGACCAGTGGCGCTGGCGTGCATCGGGAACCGAAAGCCGATCTCGATGCCGCCTGGCGGCACCCATGGACCGGCCAGGCTCTGGCGCTCAACGAGGACCACTTCGGCCCCGTCGCGAACACCGAGGCTGACCGTAGCTTCAAGGTCGCGATGTAACTCGTGCAGATGCGAGAGCGCAATGCGGCGAACCTCGAGCGTGTTCGAAAGGACACAGGCGTAGCCAAGCAGGGGCAAACCAAGCCCGTAGCGGCGGGTCGCCGGGTCGCGAACGACGGCGCCGATGTCCAGCAACGTTGTGAGGAACCGGTGGGTCGTTGACCGATCCATGCCGATCTCGGCAGCGATCTGGCTTGCCGTGAGCTCAGGACGCTGAACGCTGAAGGCCGCGAGGATCTGGAAGGCTTTGCCGACCGAGCCGCTGAGGCGGCGTGAAGGTCTGGTTGGCCAGGCTTCCATGGGCAAGAGCACCTCCTGGTGGTTACCGGACAGCGAGGCGTCGAGCACGGGAAACACGCGTCTTGTTCTGGTGTTGTACTATCCGCGACCGGGGAGGGTTCACGGACATGGACCTGTCGAAATTCACGGGAGCCTTACCGTCTGACAGCCAGATATACGGCATTTACCAGCCTCTGCTCGGATGGAAATCCGGTATCCAGCACGCCCGGCTTCAACAGGGTTTGGAAACCAGCGTCCAGCGGTATTTGAACTCGGTCTCCCAGCGCTTCGCGCCGCAATTCGCGATCCGGAGCGCGGTTGCCGACGCCCCGGCTTACGATCTCGGTATCGCGAGTCCGACTGCTGCAGCGCGGCAGCCGACCATATACGGGCTGGACAGCCTCGTCGCGCAGCGTGTCGCCAAGGCCGTGGCGGCGGGGCCCGATAGCCCCGCCGCCTGGCAAGAATTCACCACTCAGGACTTCGTGACCCAGACGCTTAAGGACATCCAGGCGGATATCAATACCGAGTTTCTGAACCTGATGCGCAATCAGGCGCAGTTGCCGCCACTCGCCCGAGTAGCCCGCGCGGCTCCGGTGGCCGACAACGAACTGGTTCTCTCCGACATCTTGCAGCGGGAATCTATCAGCGCCGGCCTGTTGGTCTCCCTAAACAACTCGCTCTCGGCGGAGCGGCTGCAAGGTCTGTTGTCCACTCCCGCGCGAGTGGATCCGGTCATCAGCGGCATCCTCGAGTTTCTGGACCCTGCCAAAAGCGATATGACGCGAGCCAGTCTATCGCCCATCGGTCTCGTCCACCTGTTTCGGGAGTACTTCTTCGAGTTTGCCACGTTTCTCGGGACCCCCGTGCAGCACCTTTGGCTGAGCCCTGGAGGCACCGTCGAAATCATCGAGATCAGCACCCGGAAAACCACCGTTGAGCGAACTATCGAGCAATCCTTTGAGAGCATTCAAAAATCCGAAAAGGACACCACCACGGCAGATGAACTCTCAGATGCCGTGAAGCAGGAGAACGCCACGGACACCAAGCTCGGAGTGAGCGCGACCAGTAATACGGACTATACCGCTGGAGTGGTGAGCGGGTCGGTTTCAGTGACCGGCAGTTTGAGCCTGGACCAGCAACAGAAACAGGCCCGTGAGCAGACGCACAAATCCACCCAGCAAACCCAGAAGCTGTCTACGGAAATCCGCCAGAGTTACAAGTCGACGTTCAAGACCGTAACGGAAACCACCGACATGACCAGCAAGCGCTATGTCTTGCAGAACACCTCGGACAAACTCGTCAATTACGAGCTCCGCCGGAAGATGCGGCAGGTGGGGATTCAGCTCCAGGATTACGGAACCCAACTCTGCTGGCAGGTCTACGTCGACGACGTGGGCGACGCGCTGGGGCTCCCGCTTTTCGTTCACCTGGCTACCGCGCCTGACCTGAGCAACCTCAAAGCTCCCGAACAAGTGCCTGTGCCTGCCGCAGTAGTCAAGGGTGATGGCATCGCGCTCACGTTTCACTGGAACGGGCGAGACGACAGCATTCACAACTTCATGCCGCTGTGTCCAGCGGTGAGCATAGTGCCACCGGCTGGGTATCTGTACGATCACGCGGAGGTCGTCATCCAGCAGGGGCCGGACTGGCTGATTCGTGCATGGCCCGACAGTCCTTACGACGAGACCATTCAAATCGAGGGAGTGAGCGGTACGACCACTGGTCATCCCGGATTCATTTCCGACGTCGATACTGGTGCGGGCGGTACCGAACCCAGTGTGAACCAGGTTCTCATTGGCGTAGTGCCGGGGCCAGGGGGGTTAAGGGACGGCTACAGTCACGACTTCACAGTCCAGGTCACGCCCGTGTACAAGCCGGGCAAGCTCAGGTTGAAAAACGTAACCGACACCAACAACGCCAACCTGAAGGCATTCAATGAGAAGACCAAGCAGGAATATCAGGACGCGTTGTTCAAGACTGCCCGCGAACGAATCAAGCTGGCGAGCAACATACAGCCGCGGGACACCACCGATCTGCGCGAAGAGGAGCGCATTGTGGTGTACAGGAAGCTCGTCGAGCAACTCCTCCAGATCGCCGGGATTACAAATGAGGATCCTCATGTCCGCCACGTCTTTTCCGAAGTTGTCGAATCGATGTTCGACATGGATAGTATGCTCTACTTTGTAGCGCCCGACTGGTGGATGCCTCGGCGGCAGGTCTCATCCGTCGATGCTCTTGGGGCGGTGGGAGTAGCGGATTCGCCGCCGCTGCCATTCGGTTTGGGAAACACCGATGCCGCCACATTTCGCGGGGCGGATGTCGTGGGTTGGGGCGGGGCTCGTTCTTATCGGGCAGACGATTACTACATTACTGAGGATTCTACACCTGCCAAAATGGGCAGTTCGCTCGGCTGGCTGATCCAGTTGGACGGCGACACCTTCCGCAACGCCTTCCTCAACGCTCCCTGGGTGAAAGCGGTAATTCCGCTCCGCGTCGGACACGAGTGGAAGGCCCTGGACTGGTTGTCGGGTGCGCAGTTGGAAGGTTCCGACGGCCTGAATGCACTATATCAGGAGACGTTCTCTGGCGAGAAGGCCACCATGCTGGCCGACCTCAAGGCATATACGAATTGGCCGGACGCCGCTATGAGCGCGCGGTACGCCGGCCTCACACCAGCCGAGCTAACGATCCTGGATTGTATTCGATATCTGATCGTCAAGATCCAGGAAAAGCAGCTTGCCGCGCAGACGAAGATCCCCGATCCGGCCGATCCCACATTGAGCTATCTGCCCACGGATAAGGTCTTCGAACACGGATTTGACCCGCTGGTGGGAGGCTTTGTCGCGGAAGCGATGGCGCCATTTGAAATTTTCGATCAGTGGATCGAAGTGCTGCCGACCGATCAGATCGTGCCGGTGGAAGTCGCGTACGATCCGAAGACCGGTCTGCAGATCTGACGTTGGGCATGGACGACATCGATCCGCCCGCACCGCCAACTCCGCCCAGTCAGCCCGCGCCACCTGCCAAACCGCTGGCCAAGACCGTGATTTCGTGCGACGAAATCGTGCAGATGCGAACACGACTGCCGAGGGACTCCAGGGACGACAACGCGCGCCGATGGTTCATCACCCCTGCTGCGCACTTCCCGGACAGACCGGTATCGGACACGAACCCGATTGTGAACCCGATCTCCGCCGGGAACGAGGTGTTGCCCTACATCTACGGACGGTGCGCGTTCGCCGATGTGGTGGAGGTCATCAACACCGCGGTAAACAGCGATCATCGCATCTATCTCCTGGGCTGGTTTCTGAACCTGGACTTCGACTTGATCGACGGCAAGGCATCGTCGATGAGGAAGTTACTGACAGATGCCGACGGGCGAGGTGTTCCGATTCGGATCATGCTTTACCGGAATCTAGCACAGGGCTACGACAATGCACCGACAGTCGAGTGGGTCAACAAGAACTTGAAGACGGGCGCGGCGATTCTGGACAGCCACGTCACGCCGCCTCTCGGTTACGGGTCGCAGCACCAGAAGATTCTGGTGGTCTGCGGGCGGTTAGATGAAATCGGCTTTGTGGGCGGTATGGACATACACAGCGACCGGAATGCGAAATCGCTTCCGCTGCATGACGTGCACTTGCGGATCCGCGGACCCGCGACGCAGGACCTGTTGCGCGTATTTCGCGAGCGCTGGACGGATCATCCGGATAGCAAAGCACTGGACAACAAAGGAGGGTCGTCCAGCTTTACGTCGTCGCATTATGCGGTCACCGGTAATCAGCGACTGGTTCAAATTGGGCGTACCTATCCGAACGCCGCCAAGCACGGCATGGTGGATGCCCAGGGCAAACCGGCAGGTTACTCTTTCCTGCCGCCGAACACGGGCGAGACCACGGCGTGGCTCATGATCAAGAACGCGATCCGCCTGAGTCAGAAATTCATCTATCTCGAGGACCAATACCTGGTGGATTTTCAAGGCGCGGCAGCTGAACTTGCCTTGAAGCTGCAGGACAAAAACTTCGAGCGTCTGATCATCCTGGCGTGCGATACCGCATTGGCCGACATGGACCAGATTATCCTTCGCCGCCGGCAACTCTACGATGTGTTGGCGAAGGCTGATCCGAAGCAGACCAAGTGGGGAATGTACCAGCTCAAGGCGGCCTCATCTCCGCCAGAAACGGAGTGGTGCGGTCCCTATGTGCACTCCAAAAGTTGGATTTTTGACGATGTTTACGCGATCGTGGGTTCGGCCAATTGCCAGCGCCGCTGCTACTCGCACGACAGTGAAGTGGTGGCCGGGGTGGCCGATGACGATCAATCGACGCAAAGTTACCAGATCCTTTTTGCACACGAACTGCGTATGGGGCTCTGGCGCAAGCACCTGGGCCTGAGGCAAGAGAACCTGTGGGATTGGCGGACCGCCGCCAAAAGATGGCTCAGCCCGCCTGCGTCGGCGCTGATCGTGCCATACGATCCGACCGAGATCAACAGTCAGGATCCGGCCAAGAATCCCGCTCCGGATCCCATGGTGGATTTGAAATGGGATGAGGTGTGGGACCCCACCGGTTTCTAGGAGTCCCACATATGCACTGAGCCGCTCCGCACCCTTCGGGATATCTCTGGCGTCAACTGCCGCCGACTGGCGGATACGCGATGCTGGGCGCGCACCTGGCATACAGGACAACGGCATTACCTTCGCCGTTCAGGCGCGCATAATAATCGCCGTCGGCGCTCCCACCGTCCCACCACGGGCGCACACAAAAACGGCCGATCTCGGTCCCCGCCGCCGAGAACAGACGGGACACAGAACGCCCCTCATGCTCACCGTGGGAGAGAGTCATCGTCCGCGATGGAAGCGCGAAGAAGCGTCGCGGGGGAGCATTCAAGCGTGTCAGAGCGAAGTCGCGACGGCGTGGGGACGCGTCGCAATCTGCCATACAGCGTCACGATCCCAGGCGGTCATCAGGATGCCGTCCTTGGTGATCCGTAGGTTCAGGTGCAAGGCGCGCTCAGGGAGGGCGAATTCCCTCAGAGGCAACAGCCGGGTTTGTTTGACGAGAATCGAGTTCAGAGCCGTTTCGGGCTTCCCTTCCAGCGCGACCGACAGGTCCCGATACTTGTCCTGAGTAAGCATCGGTTGGTCATTGAGGGTCACCTGAAGAATACGCAAGGGCTGGCCTTCGGTGACAAGAGACAACTGCGCGTAATCGCGGCCCGATGCCTTGGTTTCGGCCAGCAGCGAGCCTCGTTCGGCGTCCCACGCGCGGATCCAGTCCTGCTCGTTGAGCCCGTTCACCTGGACTTGCCAGTGGTGCGACTCGCCGGGCGCAGGGTAGGGTAGCCAGAAAACCTTCAATGCCTTGATTCGCGAGAGAAGGCTGGAAATGGCATAGCATTCCGAAATGCGGTGCGCCGCCTCGTCGACAACCTCCTGTTCGGTGGAGGGTAACTCAGGGAGCGGAGGCGGAGCTGGAACGTCGAACTGCCGTACGCCATAGTTGGTGTACAGTTGCAAATGCAGCGGGTAAGGCACGAAATCCGACGGCGGGTCGGTGACGACGATCTCAAAATCCCCGGGGACACCGGCGCCGGTCCAGTGAATCAAGGGGTATGGCACCGATGCCTGCATTTTTGACCCATTTGGTCTGAGGCAGGTGCGATTAGATTTGTCGGAGAACGCGTCGCTCGGCCAGCCGTAGGTCAGTAACCGGATAGCCGATGATGGCTCGCATCCCGGATGCATCGTCAACGACAAAGGCATCGTCCTCGAATCTGTAACTGGCGTTCCATTCGATGGCGAAGCGAGTGGCCGTTTCGACGATCTGGACCGGAAGGCGGCCGCCGTCGGTCGCCAGACGAAGCGCCAGGTGATCCTCGGGATCGAGCAGCCACGCATCGCCGGTCTGTATCGAGAAGAACACCAGCTGACCAAGCGTGACAACACGGGCGTCCGACTCGGCCGCCCGAGCGACGATGTAGTCGACCTCGCGCAACACCAGATTCGGTTGGGCGGGAGTCAGCCGCGTATACCGCGTGTTTCGGCCTTTCTTAGACCTCGCGGACCTCACTGTGCCGCCCTGCCTTCCAGTGCGGCGCGGACATGCGCGTCCTGTAACTCGGCGTAGCCGAGCGTTGACCGGATATCGCGATGGCCCAGCACACGCTGTACGATCTCAACCCGCTGTCCCTGCGCGATGAGCTCGCTACCCCGCGTGTGACAGAGTTGATGCGGCGTATAGCGCGGAGCACCCGCCTCGTTGACCAGACCCGCGGCTTGACACAGTCTGGCCCACTGATAGTGCAGTGCGTCATACGACACGCGGGTGCCGCGGTTGGAGAGGAACACGACCTCGTGATCGGCAGGCGCCGGACGCCCATGTGGTCGGCGCGCCGCGCGCAAGCCGCGCACCGAGCGCGGAGTAGCCCTTGGGCCGAGGATCACTGTGCGTTCAGCGCCGTTCTTGGCCTCCCGAATCTGCAGTGCCTCCCGCCCGGCATCGAGGACCACATCACCCCAGCGCAGCTCAAGCACCTCGCCTGCGCGCATCCCTGTTTCCCGCAGAATCGTGAAGATCAGACGTTAGGGTGGCGGTGCGCTAGCGATCGCCGCGTCCAATGCGCGTTGTTAATGTTGCTCGCGGATTGGAGAGGCAGGGTTCTTCGGCCACGCAGTGGCGCCAGTTCTGCCACCGGACTCCGCGCGCACAGGCCGCGACGGATCGCCCAAGCAAACAGGTGTCGGAAGGTAGCGATGCGCCGACCGACAGTGCTGGGGGCTACTTTGTCGCGAACAAGCCAGGCCTCGAGATCCTGATGGTCGATCTCTGAAAGCGGACGCTGGCATCGCGGATCTGCCGACGCCGCGACGAGCTCGTAGCGATACGCGCGCAACGTATGCGGGCGGAGCCGCTCCAGGTGAGCGAGGTTAGCGAGGAAGGGCTCGAGGCAAGTCTTCAGGGTTGGAGGCGTGGCCCTTTTCCGCCGCTTGCCAGAGAAATCCAGGATGGCCACTGAGTCCAGGGTATCAGGCCGAGTTTGTAGTGCCGGCAAACCGGGCTTGAGATGCCGGAGAAGCTGAGTTCTCTGGCAGACTCGACAGCCGCCATGCCCCGCCTCCAGGACACCGCGTACCCGCGCCTCAAAAGCGTGCTCACTGCACGTGACCTGAACACAGCCTTTACGCCGACATCGGATGAGCTGCTCCTGGCGCGTCAGATGGCCAAAGGCGCCGCGGCGCAGCTCGGCTTCCTGGTGCTGTTGAAGCTCTTTCAGTGCCTGGGCCGACCGATGTTGTTGGTCGAAGTGCCCCGCGTGATCATTGATCACGTCGCCAGGATTGCCGCTCTTCCGTCGGCCGCACTGGTCCCTGGCGCCTACGACCGTTCGGGCACCCAGCAGCGGCACCTGGCTGTCATCCGCCAGTACCTGCAGGTGCAGCCCTATGGTGCTGGTGGTCGGCACGCGATGATCACAGCGCTCGCCGAAGCGGCCGCGACCAAATACGAACTCGAGGACCTCGTTAACGTCGCGATTGAACAACTGGTCCGCCAGCGATTCGAGCTGCCTGCCTTCGACACACTGAATCGTGGCGCGCGCCGCGTGCGCGCTACCTACAACCGAGCACTCTACAAGCGCTGGTCCAGGCGTTGAGTGAGGACGACCTGGCCAGGATCGACTCACTCTTCAGCACCGACCTGACCACGCTTCACACGCCCTGGAACGAGCTGAATGTCGATGCTGGCAACCCGACGTTGACGCATCTGCGCGATCTGGTAGCCCATCAGCGGTGGTTGGCCTCGCAGGCGGTCGGCACCGCTGCGCTGGCTGGCATCCCACCCGTCAAAGTGCGCCATTTCGCGGAAGAGGCGCGGGCTCTCGATGCAGGACGTATGCAAGCCCTGGAGCTGCACAAACGGATGACGCTGGCGGTGGCGTTGCTCGGAACCCAGGCAGCACGGGCGCTCGACGACCTGGGTGAGATGTTCGTCCGACGCATGCAGCACATCCACAATGCCGCTAAGCTGGCCCTGGACCGCTACCGTGCCGCGAGCGTCGAGCGCACCGACACTCTGATCACGACGCTGCACGAGCTGCTCCTCGCGCATCAGGGGGAGGGTTCAGTCGAAATGCGCTTTGCCGCTATGGACGCGGTTATCGCCCCGCGCGCAGACGAACTGCTGGAAGCGTGCGAAGCGCACCTGGCGCACGCTGGCAGCAACTACTTTCCGTTCGTCTGGCGTGCATACCGGAGTCATCGCGCCACCCTATTTGGCTTCCTTGACGCACTCCCCTTGCGATCAACAAGTCAGGACACCAGCGTCGAGAGGGCATTGCGGTTTCTTCAGGAGCACGCCGGCCGAACAGGTGAGTGGCTCCCAATCAGACGCACCGGGCGCGCCCATGGCATGACGCACCAGGTTCCGCCGCTGGATTTGAACTGGGTGCCCGAGAGCTGGTGGCGATTGCTGACCGACGAGCCTCGAGGGGGCGCCGTTCCCGAACGGGTGAAGCGCCGCCACATCGAAGCGTGTGTGTTCTCCCAGTTGATGTTGGAACTCAAATCCGGCGATCTGTGCATCGTCTGAAGTGACGCCTTCTCCGATTACCGTGAGCAGTTCGTCAGTCGGGAGACCTATCACCAGCAGGTTGGCGACTACGGCGCAACCGCTGGTGTTCCAGTCGACGGGCAAGCGTTTGTGGAGCACGTGCGCACCTGGCTTGATGGAGTCGCCAAGGCGACTGACGTCGGTTTCCCCGAGAACAAGCTCGTTCGAATCGAGAACGGTGAGCCGATCATCACACGTCCACCACGCAGGACCGAGTCGGCCAACGCACGTGAGCTTGAAGCCGAGCCGGCCTGGCCGCGGAAACCGAGCAGGCCGCCCGGATCCAGCCCACCAGCGCCGCCTGCGGCCGAGACCGGTGTCGTGTACAGCAGGCGTGCACCGGAGCCCTCGCCCGTGGGCGCTGGTTCCCACGCGACCGGCGTCACCGGAAGCGGCGGGGCGCTGGTGGTGTCGCCATGGCCCAGGTCGGCCAGGTAACGGAAGTCGTGCGCGTCATCGTCAGTCAGGGGCGCGGCGAGAAGGGTGACGAGCCCCTTGCCCCCGGGCGCGCTCGCGGCGCGGGCCGCGAACGCCACCCAGCTACCGTCGGCCGACCAGGTGTAGCTGCCGGGCATGGGCTCGGCCGGCATCGTGATCAGCTCCCGGGGAGCGGCCTGCGCATCATCCGCGTCCAGCACTAGGAGCCGCGCACGGCCGTTGCTGGCGCCATCGCCGATATGGGTGGCCATGAGCAGGCGACGACCGTCGGGCGCGCAGGCCAGGTCTGTGAGTTGCTCGACCGGCGGCGTGCCATATCCCGAGCCTCGTTCCGCCAGTGGCAGTTGGAACACCCGTCGCAGTGGCTGCCCGTCATTCTGGGTAACGACCCACACCTCGTCCAGCCGTCCGGTGATGGAGGGCGGCGCACCTGTCCCGACCTGGCCCGGGGTTGGTCGCGGCGCCTGTTGGAGGTAGGCCACCCGCGCGCCGTCCGGGCTGACAGCGACGGCCGCGGCCCGGATGCTGGGCGCGAAAGGGTCCAGGCGGCCGGCGGCGGGGTCGAGCACCCAGGCCTCGCGGAGCGGAGTCTGGCCCAAGATCGGGTCGCCGGTCGCCGGCAGTTGTAGGACGAGCGCGATCCGTCCGTCGGTCAGGAACTGGGCGTCGGCGATCGTCGCGCCGGGGTAGGCCGGCCGCAGCTTGACCGCCGTCGGTTGCGCACGCCACAGCGCCACGTCCAGCGCTGTCCCCTGCGCCGGCACGTCAAGATCGCACGTGGCATCCAGAGTCCCGTTCCGTCGCACGGTCACGCTGTGCGGGCCCGTTGCAACGGCGGTCGCGAGCGGCGTTGCGCCGAGGTCGTGGCCGTCGACCAGAACGCGCGCGTCCGCCGGCTGGCTGGCCACCCGCAGCGGGACACGGCCGGCCACTGGCGCGGGGCCGCTGCGCTGACTCGGCGTCAGCGACCCCGCCGACCGAAGCGGGAGCGCGGCACCAACGATGGAGGAGGCGTCCCCGCCCGCCAGCAGCCACGCGGCGCCGGCGGTGCTGGCGATAGCGAACGCGACCAGCATGACAAGGGCCGACAGCCGAGCGATGTGATGCAGCGCGCTGTGGCGCGGTCGCGCCCCCCGGGCCCGTGGCTTGGTGATGACCAGGGCACGAGGGCGGCGTGAGAAAGTGAGGTGGAACGGGTGCACGAGCGGGGTCTCCCGATCGGTGAGGGTTCGTCGCGCGCGTCGCGCCCGCGACTGGAAGACCACTATGGGAAGGCGACCGTCCCCTGGGCGTACCTCAGGCATCCCCAGGGGGCGTACCGGGGGCTCGCCCGCTACCCCCGAAGTGTCGTGACTCAGGAGCCTTCAGGGCGACGAGATCTGGGAGGCGACGATCCGGCGCGCGGGCCCCTGCTGCCGGAGTGCGACGCAAGAGGCACCGTTGCGAATTTCTCGGCCAAGGCGATTTCGCTGTGGTTCCGGCGTGACACTCCGACCGTGACAGCAGCCTTTCCGGCGTGCACCACCTGGTTGGACGCCGGAGTCGCGCTAGAGGGCGCCGGTACCGCCGGTGCCTGGCGGAACAACGCTGGAGTTGGAGGGCGTCCTGGTCCTAGTAGTAGTGCTCGACACCGTCCGTCTCTGGCGGGACCTCTTCCAGCACCCGGTAGACGCCGGCCCCGCCCAGTGCTCGCCGCACACCGACGTCGGGATACCAGCCAGGGGGCTGGGCGGCGACCACCAGCTCGAGCAGGCGCGCCTGCTCGGCCTCGGACAGGCGCGGTTGGGCGTGGCAGCCGCGCAGGATCTCCAGCGCGCGCCCGGGAGGTGCGATCGGCACCCGGCTGGCCGCCACCTCGAGCCGGCAGCGCGGGTGAGCGAACACGAGCAGCCCTCCTATGGCGCCAGTGCTGGCTGCTGGACTTGTTCCTGCTTGAGCCGATACATGACACGGTGGACCTGCGGCTGTGACAGCTTGATCTTCAAGCGTTGCTCCAGTTCACGTTGCGCGGCGCGCTCGGTCAGCCCCGCCTCCACGGCCTGGCGTAACTCAGCCACGACCGCCGCGGTCACCTTGAATGAAGGGTCCATGTGGACCTCGCTGACGCCCAATGCTGGCCGTTACTCCTTCAGCCGCTACATGGGCGATGCGACTGACGGTATTCACGTGCAGCCCAAACACGCGGGCCACCTCCACCCGCGTCGCCAGCTTCGCGTTCACGAGCTGGGCCGCCACCAACCGCCGTGTGGAGCGATCGTCCTCCGCCCACTCGAACAGCACCACTGCGCTCAAGGAGATGGCGTACCGCCTGCCTTCCGATTCGCGTAGCAACCGCAGCCCGCGACCAAACAGGCTGCCAGGCGCAGGTGGGTCGTTCAGCCGCGGGCGGCTCATCGAGCACCCGTCCGGCGGCTGAGTGACACTCTCCACGCTACCGGCTTACGCCCGGTTCGTGAATACCAACACACCCAAAACTCTGAATCTTGACATCGATCTCACTGTCCAGAGTTCTGAATTTAGGAGATTTCCCTGCGGGCTGCCGTCACGATAGCCTCCAGGACGGCGCGCCGCATGGCCGTCCGGCTCTCGGTAGTCATACTGGATGAAATATGCTCGATTGCCAGGGCAGCCAAGACGTCTCGTGCGAGCCGAGATGCCGGTAGTGCGATGAATTGCTCGCCGATCCGGAACATCCCGCCGCCGTCCTCGATGATGCGCTGCAGGATCTGGGCAGCGCGCGGCGGGAGATCATGGATCGCGCCCTTCGATGGGCTCCGCGTTATGTTTGCCCGCCATACAGAACGGCCGTAGGTGGCGAAATAGAGATCCCTGCCGCCCCCGGCGCTGTTGGTTATCCGGAGATCTGAACTGGCCGAGACGGCAGGCAGCCCCTGCGAGACACTAATCCAGCGCTGGTCTGCTTCGGAGAAGAGATATACGCTACCGCTTGCAGCGAACAACCGCCCGGAATCTTCATCGACCGCAAAAGTCGCCCAGCCCGAGCCGGGAACGGCGGTCCATCGGCGGCCGTCAAAGAGTAGAATATTGGAACCGTATAGGGCATAGAGCTGTGGGCCGAGCGATGGAGCGACCCGCCGGGAATGGATCTGAACGCACTGCAGCCGAAGAACGGTTGTTGCGTCGTCGTAGAAACCCTGCAACGATATCTCTGTAACGGATCCGCTGCTGGTCACGATACTGAAGATCCGTCCGTCGCCGGTGCCAGCACAGATGACGCTACCATCGAGCGACGCCAGGGACGTTACCGCCGCGCCAACGGAAGCGATCTTCAAAAACTGCGCGTGGCTGCCGTCAACGGCCGCATAAAATCCGTAGACGCGGCCATCACCGCCAGCAGCGGCGGCGCAGGCTGACAGCATTCCGGGAACCAAGGTTCCGGGAGTCAGGTTTCCGCCCAAGGACCGGATCGTAACCCACGATGGTTCGGCCACAACTTCGAGAGACGACGGCAGCGACAAACCAGCCGAGTCGCCATCTGCGGGCACTACGGTAGGCGCTCCAAACTGTTGTGTGGCATCGTCCCAAAATGCGAGCCGGACCTTGGATTCGTCTTCGTCCGCGCTGTGATAGCTGCTTAGGCGCAGCACGGCCGCAATCACATCCACAAACCGGCAGACACCACCGTCACCGTCGTCTAACGCCTGCCAGGCCTGTCCTGCCTCCTGTTTCGGCGCCAGGAATAAGTTGCCATTATCTTGCGTTCCTGCGATCAGCAGGCCGGGGAACCGGGAGCTTGCCGTCGTGGATGAGCCGTACATCTGGAGGTTATGCAAAGGCCGGTTGAACTGGCTGCTGTTGGTTTGGCCGAGGTCACTGCTGTACACAATGCCGCCATCAGAACCTATATACAGCACGTCCTGCTCGAATGGGGCTCTAGCGAAATGAAGCGTACGGGTGTCTGCATGTAAACTGTCGTCCGCTTTGCTGGCGCCTTTTCCCCCATCGGACCTCGGCTGTTGCCAACTGGCCCCACTGTCATTCGAGTAGAAAGGCCCTCCAGTACGAAATCCAACCGCTAGGACGTTGGGGTGATACGGGGAAACCGCGATCGCCGGTTGTTCGTAGTCACCGCCTCCACCTGCCAGAATCCGATCCGGCTGTTGCGCCAGGGCTTGCCAGTGGCCGCCTCCATCAGTGGAGCGCAGTACCGCGGAAACGAAACCATCCGGCGCGGCAGTGGCGACGGCGTAGAGATTCGACGGACTGTCGGCACATGATGCGATCGAAGTGCGCCACATATCGGCTGAATTGACTCCGTCAATTTGCGCAGGGGAGAAGACCAGAGTGCTGTCGTCCTTCCACACACCAATAAAGATGATGGGCACGTGCAGCGGGTGAAACAGAGGTTTACCCGCAGGGTACGGTCCGTATCCCGCGACCGCCAGATTCTGGTGCGATCTTGCCAGGCGTGAATCGCCGGACCACCCCGCCGCGGCCATGCTCACGTAAGTGCCTTCCGGCAATCCCTCGGCCAGACGCCAGGCGTATGCGGCGGCATTCCGTATGTCCGCTGGAATCGGGGACCACCAAACCCCATCCGTCGCGGCGATGGCGACGCGGAAAGTGCTCAGCACCCCACCGGGGGAATCAGCCAACAGGGCGATGCCGTATACTGGTCCGGCAAATGGGCCTGGGATGGAGGTCGTCCGCTCAAGCGCCACCTCGCCAACGAGTTGCTCGAGCTCCAGCAAGATGACCCCGAATCCATCAGCCGTTCCGACGAACACCTGGGTGTCGGCGTCGGGTCCCCATGCCAGTGAACAAATGGACTGGGTATCCCAATTATCGCTCAGCGGGCTTCCCCGATCCCCATCCCGGTAGGATGGTTGCACTGCGGGATTCAATAGCCACACTCCGCCGCCCGGTGTCCCAGCGACTACAAAGGTTCCGTTCGACAGTAGTGCATCCACACGGCCGGAGTGCCACACTCGACGCCCGAACTTCCGCTGAATCGAATAGGACTGCGCCGGTAACCACGACAGTTCAGTAACCAGGTCTCCGGCGCCTGCCGATGCGGGTATGTCCGTGTTAGGGATGGGATGCACGGTGCCCTCCTTGGCTGAAACCACCGGCCACACTGATGTTGAAATCGTTGATCAAATCTATTCTTTGCCAATACAATTGGGCCGAGTGCAACTGTCGCGTACCTCGAGAGAAATTGTCAAATGTTGTGGATGGGGGCGGCGATGAGGTGACGCTCATGCGGCGTACCGCTGGTCCTCGCGCTCGATGAGAAAGCCATCCACGAAAGTCGCCCCAGCGCGAACGAGCGCGACCAGGTGGGTGCATTGACGGAACGCCAGCGCGCCTGCGCGGCATCCAGCAGTTTGTAGGCCATCGCCAATCCAGCTGACCGACTACCGGCCCCCTTTGTCTTGCGGGTGCGGAGCTTCACCGTGGCGAAGGTCGACTCGATGACGTTCGTCGTTCTCAAGTGGATCCAGTGCTCAGCCGGGAACCGGAAATGTGTGAGCAGCACCTCGCGGTCTTTCAGTAGCTTGTCGACGGCCTTCGGATACTTCGCGCAGTAGATTGTCTCGAACTGGTCGATGGCCAGGTCGGCCGCTTCCTTGTTCTCAGCGTTCATAATGGTGTGCAGGGCGGTCTTCACCTTGGGTCGCAAGCTGCTGGGCACCGCATCCAGGATGTTGGCAATCTTGTGAAGCCGTAAAGAATCGACCTGTTACTTTTCGGCTCCAGACCGGTTACCTATGGCGATTCAGGGGAAGGTCGTTCCTCAACTCAGCGATCGGTTCGCGGCGTTGCTGCCCTACCTGAACGAGCGGCAGCGGCGTCTTGCACTAGCGGTCGAGGCCCGGCTGCTGGGGCATGGGGGAGTGGGGACTGTGGCGCGGGTCGCGAGGTCAGCGAGACCACGGTGCGCCGTGGGGTGGCGGAGTTAGGCGCCAACACCAGGCCCTCGCCTGACGGTCGCGTGCGCGCGCCGGGCGGTGGTCGTCGGCGTGCCGAGGAGCATGACCCGGTCGTGCTGAGTGCGTTATTGGGATTGGTCGAACCGGACGAGCGCGGCGATCCGCAGTCCCGGCTGCGGTGGACGACGAAGTCCCTGCGACATCTGGCCGAGGAGCTTACCCAGCAAGGGCACCCGGTGTCCGCTCCCACGGTGGGCCGGCTGCTTCGGTCGGCGGGCTTCAGCCTGCAGGCGAACGCCAAGACGCTGGAGGGAGCCCAACACCCGGATCGAGATGCCCAGTTCCGCTACATCCATGACCAGGTCAACGAGCACCAGTCCGCTGGCGAGCCG
>JAFAOS010000356.1 GCA_019247515.1 Chloroflexota bacterium
CGCCGTTGTGGACGAGTCTGGTGGCGCTGGCCAGACCGCGCGCCGCGGCCTGCGTCGAAACATCCTTGATGCGCACCGGCAAACCCGCCGCCGCGCCGAGCTCCGCGATGGCCGCGCCCATGAACCCGGCGCCGACCACGCCCAGGGCGGAGACGGTCGCGCCGCCGCGACGCCGCGCCGCCTGGGTGGCCATGAACAACCAGATCAGGTTTCGAGCCGTCTCCGTGGTAGCCAGCTCGCCGAAGGCGCGCGCTTCGGCCGCGAAGCCGTCCGCCGTACCGTGCTCGAACCCCCTCTCGATCGCCTCGAGTGCCCGCAGTGGCGCGGGATAGTGGCCGTGCGTCCGCTCCAGCACTGACTGACGCGCGCGGTCATACATCAGCCGGCGACCCGCGGGCACCTGCTCCGCGAAATCGATCGCCGACGCCATGGACAGACCGATGCGCAGCGGCCGATCCAGCGAGCGCCTGGGTTGCGCGGCCCACGCCCGAGCGGCCTGCTCCAGAATCGCGGGATGCACGACCTCGTCGAGCAGCCCCGCCCGCCGCGCGCGACGGGCGTCGAGGCGGCGGCCAGTCAGGATCAGGTCCAGCGCGCGTTCGAGGCCGATCAGGCGCGGCAACCGCTGCGTGCCGCCGCCCGCGGGCACGAGGCCCAGGTTCACCTCCGGCTGGCCCAGCACGACGCTCGGCGTGTCGCTGGCGACGCGGTAGTCGCACGCGAGCGCCAGCTCCAGGCCGCCGCCCAGCGCGGCGCCGCTGATCGCCGCGACAGTGGTGCACGGCAACCAGGCCAGCTCGTCGAGCACGCTCTGGAGCCGCCGGCTGGCCAGCTCGATCTGGGTGCGGTTGGTGGCTTGCGTGATCAGCTTCAGGTCCGCGCCAGCGACCCACTGACCGTCCTTGGCGGAGGTGATAATCACTCCCCGCGGGCGCGCAGACCGAATCCAGCGGATGGCGTCAGCCAGTCCGTCGATCACGTCGAGGTTGACGGCGTTGACCGAGTCGTCCGGACGGTCGAGGACGATGCCAGCGATGCCGTTCGCGTCAGGCGGCTCGCAGCGCACTGACTGCGTCCGTGGGCCGATCGCACTGGAGCGCTCCGGTTCGAGGTCCACGGGCGAGGTCACGACCGCTCCAGGACGATCGCCGCGCCGATGCCGCCAGCGGCGCACACCGACACCAGACCGAGTCCCGCCGAGCGGCGCTCCATCGTATTGGCCAGCGTCGTGACACAACGCGCGCCCGTCGCGCCAAACGGATGCCCAAGCGCAATCGAGCCGCCGCCCAGGTTGATGCGGCCGGCGTCGATGCAGCCCACGGCGCGTGATCGGCCGAGCTCTTCTCTGGCGAACGCATCCGAATCGAGTTTTTTCAGTGTCGAGAGCACCTGCGCCGCGAACGCCTCGTGCATCTCGACCACCTCGACGTCGTCGAGGGCAATGCCGGCACGATCGAGCGCTTGCGGTATGGCGTACGCCGGACCCAGCAGCAGCTGACCAGCCGGATCGACGGCGGCGTACGCGTAGGCGCGGACAAAAGCTTTCGGCGAATAGCCCAGCCCGCGGGCGCGCTCCTCGGACATCAGCAGCACGCTGGCCGCGCCGTCGGTGAGCGGGCTCGAGTTGCCGGCGGTGACCGTGCCGTAGGCTCGGTCGAACACGGGCTTGAGCTGGGCCAGCTTGTCGAGGCTGGTGTCGGGCCGAATGTGGTTGTCGCGGGTGACCGCGTGTCCGGTGTCGCTGGGGACGAAGACCGGCGCAACCTCGGCAGCCAGTCGACCGTCCTGCCAGGCCGCGGCGGCCTTGTGGTGCGAGCCGAGCGCCCAGGCATCCTGGTCAGCCCGGCTGATCCCGTTCAGCTTGGCCATCAGCTCTGCCGACTGGCCCATGCTCAGACCGGTCGAGGTTTCGGTAATCGTGGGCGCCACCGGCGGCAGGTCGGCGAGCCGCAGGTGTCTGAAGCTCGCGATGCGCTGGCCGGTCGAGCGCGCCTGGCTGGCCGAGACCAGTGCCCGCGCCAGCGGCGGGCTCAGCGAGATCGGCACGTTCGAGAGCATCTCGACACCACCCGCGATCACCACGTCGGCGTAGCCGCGCTCGATGAGGTTGGTCGCGTCGGTGATCGCCTGGCACGCCGAGGCGCACGCGAGGGTCACGGTATCGGCTGGCGTCGTCCTGGGCAGGCCGCTGGCCAGGACCAGCTCGCGGGCCAGGTTGGAGTACTGGACGGGGCGGGTGACGTTGCCGTAGATGACGTGCTGGACCTCGGTGGGGTCAAGATTGGCACGTTGGAGCAATTCGACGGTGACCGAGCGAGCGAGCTCGAGGACGTCGAGCTGGGCGAAGTCGGTGCCCGCGCGAACGAAGGGTGTGCGCAGCCCGGCGACGATGGCTGCCCTGCGGGAACCGCTCATGTAAATCTACCGAACGTTTGGTAGTTTAGCGCATGCCGCGGGGGCGCGACGCCACTTAGCGCGTCGAGCCTGGCCAGAGCTCGGCGGATGCCAGACGCGCACCCTCGACCATCGCCGCGAACTTCGCCCACATCACTTCGGGATGCACCCGCGGCGGACGGAACGCGAAAGTGCCGAAGCCACAGTCGGGCGCGGCGATCACGTTCTCCCGTCCAACGATGCGCGCCAGACGCACCAGCCGCTGGGCGACCAGCCGCGGATGATCGACGAAGTTCGAGACCGTGTCGATCACGCCGGGGATCAGGATCTTGCCCTCGGGCAGGCGCACCTGCTGCCAGACCTCCCACTCGTGCGCGTGGCGGTGGTTGGCGCCCTCGATGGAGTACGCCCCGGCGTCGACCATCAAGACCAGGTCGACGATGTCGGCAAGCGGCACGTCGTTCTGGTGCGGGCCTTCGAAGTTGCCCCAGCACACGTGGAAGCGCACCTGCTCGGGCGGCAGGCCCTGCAGCGCGAAGTTCAGGGCGTCGATGCGCATGCGCAGGTGGCGGCGATAGTCCTCCCAGGGGACGTCCCAGAGCTGGCGATTGCGCATCATCGGCGTGTCGGGCGAGTCCACCTGGAGCACCAGACCGGCGTCGACGATGGCGCGGTACTCGTCTCGGAGCACCTCGGCGACGGCGTACAGGTATTCCTCGTCCGAGCGGTAGTAAGTGGTGGGCACGGTGAACAGCACCTGGCCCGGCGCGACCGCGGGCATGAACGCTTCGATAACGTCCGTGCGTGAGAGCGCGGCCTTGAGATTGGCGATGTCGGCATCCAGCTGGTCGCGACGCTTCCAGCCGATGGGTCCAACGTTGAGAGGTGGGGTTCCGCGCGTGGCTGGCGAAAACGGCGACTGACGCGCCGTGTCGCGCGCGTAGTCGGGAAACGCCTCGGGCGGACCGGGATACGGGTTGGGGTTGACGCCTTCGAAGCCTGAGAGACGGTCACGGATGTAGTTGGTGAAGCTGTTCTTGCCCAGCTCGCCATCCGCCACGACGTCGATGCCAACTCGGGCCTGAGCGGCGACCACATCTGAAACCGCCTGAGCGACGCGACCCTCGAGGAGCTCCGCGTCGTAAGGCAGGCCCTGGTCGCGCGCCAGCAGGAGCTCGCGGAGATCGTCGGGACGCGGCAGGCTGCCGACGTGGGTGGTCAGCAAGCGGTCGGCGCTGCGCTGCACGCCGCCTATTGTGGTCGATTAAGGTTGAAGGAGTGAGCGGCACCATCGAGCACCTCTCGTTCAAGGTCGGCGACGCCCGGGGCATTCTTACGGTCAGGCGTGGTGAGGGCGGCAAGCGCCAGCGTCCGACCGACACCTACCTCGAGCCTGCTCGAGAGATTCCGGTCTTCGCCGAAACCCAGGTCCTCGTCGTCGGCGGTGGGCCGGCCGGCTGCGCGGCAGCCGTCGCGGCCGCGCGCGCGGGCGCGGACGTCATCCTGCTCGAGCGCTACGGCTACCTGGGCGGACTGTCCACCGGCGGCCTGGTCATCTGGATCGATCGCATGACCGACTGGGATGGTCGCCAGGTGATCGCCGGCTTCGCCCGCGACATCCTGGATCGCCTTCCCGCGGAATCGGTCGCCGGCGCCCGACAGCAGGACTGGGGCTCGAAAGACGCTGCGCTGAACGCCTACTGGCGTAGTCGCCTGGGCTCGTTCCGCGACGTGGTCACCTGGTCGCCGGTCATCGACCCCGAGTGGCTCAAGATCGAGTCGCTGCGTATGGTGCTGGACCTGGGCGTGACGCCCGTCTTTCACTCCTGGTTTTCGACGCCGATCGTCCAAGATCGCACCGTCAAAGGCGTCGTCTTCGACAGCAAGGAAGGTCGCCACGCCATCTACGCCGACGTGGTGGTCGACGCGACCGGCGACGGCGACGTCTTCGCGGGGGCTTCGGCCGCGTTCCACTCAGACATCGACACAAAGTCGATGCACCACTCGATCAACGTGGCCTGGATGTGGGGCGGCGTCGACATGAACCGCTGGATTGCGTTCCGCACCGAGCGGCCCGCCGAGTTCGCCGCGATCATGGATCGCGGCCGTCAACGACTCGGCGAGGTGGACCGGCCGTACGTCTCGTGGCGCAACGACGTCGCCCTGTTCCTGGGTCCGCGACTGACCGGCTACAGCGCCATCGACGTCGAGGACCTGACCGCCGTCGAGGTCGAGTCGCGCCGCTGGATGGTGGACCTGCTGGCTTTCTATCGCGGCAACATGCCCGGATTTGAAGACGCCTGGTGCCTCGAGACCGCGCCGCAGATCGGCGTGCGCCACAGCCGGCGGCTGACGGGTGTCCAACCCGTGCTGCGCGAGGACTGGCAAGCCGGCGTCCAGCATGCGGACGAGGTTGGCGTCAGCCCCAGCCTCTCGCCAG
>JAFAOS010000363.1 GCA_019247515.1 Chloroflexota bacterium
CGCAGAACATTGTCGTAGACGAAGCGCCGTACATCCTCTTCTACCAAGCAAACCAGATCCTCGGGATGCGCGACAACATTCAGGGCTTTCAGATCAAACCGGGTGGCTCCCACTACCTGAGTTTCGAGAAGCTCTCGAAAAGCTGAGCCGCTAACGACGTCATGCGTCGAACGTTGTACGTCCTGTACCGCGTGCTGGGTATGGTGCCGACGGTGCTCGGGGTGATCGTCCTCATTTTCATTTTGTCGCGCTCAATCCAGGGCGACCCGGCGCGCATGATGGCCGGCGACGCGGCCGATAAACAGGTTCTGGACCAGCTGCGTCACGAGTTTCAGCTAGACCAGCCGTGGCCCGTGCAGCTGTGGGCCTACGTGGATAACCTCGCGCACGGCAACATGGGGATCTCATATTCCACCAAGCAACGGGTGTTCGACAGCCTGATGGAACGCTTCCCAGCGACAGTCGAGCTGACGCTAGCCAGTCTCTTGTTTGCGTTTGCGGGCGCGGTTCCGCTCGGCATTATCTCGGCCGTCAAGCGCAACACCGCGATTGACCAGGTGGTGCGGGTGATCAGCGTGGGCGGCCTCTCGATGCCCGTGTTCTGGTCCGGCTTGATGTTGATCTGGCTGCTGTACTCCAAGCTGGGCTGGCTACCGGGGGGCGGGCGGCTTGGCACGTATACCCCGCCCCCGCCGACGATCACAGGCATGTACACGTTGGACAGCCTGCTGACTGGCGAGTGGAGCACGTTTGGTGAGAGCGTGCGCTACTTGCTGCTCCCCGCGTTCGTGTTGGGCTACGCCTACATGGCAACCCTGGCGCGGCTGATCCGGTCGAGTATGCTCGAGGTGCTCGGACAAGACTACATCCGCACCGCGCGGTCGAAGGGTCTGGCCGACCGCGCAGTCATCGTCCGTCACGCGCTGCGCAACGGGCTCATCCCGGTGACCACGTTGGCCGGCCTGGCATTCGCCGCGTTGCTCGGTGGCGCAGTGCTGACGAAAACGATCTTTTCCTGGCCCGGTATCGGCAAATACGTCGTCGACGCGGCCCTGTATTTGGATTACCCGGTCATTATGGGCTTCACGGTGCTGATTGCGATCGTGTACATGGTGGTGAATCTCGTGGTGGACCTGCTGTATACATGGCTCAACCCGCAAATCCAGTAGCGCTGGGCATGCCGGCCGCACCGCCACTGGCGCGCGGTGCGGAGTTTCGGAAGGACCGTAGCGGATGGCAGCGCGCGGCCCGCCAGATGTTCGGTAGCCCGCTCATGATTTTCGGTCTCGGTGTGATGCTGCTGGTGATCGTGGCCGTTCTGGCGCCGCTGCTTGCGCCGGGTGATCCCACAGAGATGCAGCTGGGGCAACGCATGCGACAGCCCAGTCTGCAGCACGTGTTCGGTACCGACGCCCTCGGCCCGACATCCTGTCGCGCGTCATCTGGGGTGCGCGCGTCTCGCTGCAAATCGGCCTGATCGTCGTTGGCATTGCCGTCAGTATTGGTTACCTTCTCGGCGCGACTTCCGGCTACGCGCGCGGGATCTTTGATGGAGTGGTGATGCGGCTGATGGACATCACCCTGGCTTTCCCGCCGCTGATTCTGGCCATGGCCATCGCTTCATTCCTCGGTCCGGACCTCAATCACGTGATGCTCGCGATTGCCGTGGTGCATGTCCCGAAGTACACCCGTCTGGCACGCGGCGAGGCGTTGGCGTTACGCGAACAGGTATACGTGCTGGCAGCGCGATCGAGCGGAGCGTCGGCGTGGCGGATCGTAACGCGGCACATCATGCCCAACTCGCTGGCCTCCATTCTGGTCGTGGCGACACTGGACTTTGGTCTCGTGATTCTGACGGCGGCCTCCCTCGGGTTCATTGGCATTGGCGCGCAGCCGCCCACGCCGGAATGGGGTTTGATGGTCGCCGACGGGCGCAAGTACGTGATCGACGCGCCATGGCTGTCCAGCTTCCCAGGGCTGACGATCATGATCGTCGTGATCGCGGCCAACCTTTTTGGGGACGGACTGCGCGACGGGCTGGACCCACGCCTGAATGGCTGACGTAGTCCTCATCTGGAAGACATGTCCTGGCCGCAAGCCCATGCGGCGATGGCGGCCGCTGAGGTGGTCATTGTGCCGACCGGCTCCACAGAACAGCACGGGCCCGGGCATGCTGTTGCGAACTGATACCACGCTGCTCAATGGCCATGGCGGCACTCAGGCTGCACCCGGGATGGTCGTCGCGAAAGCGAGACAGGACCTGCGCGTCGCGACGGCGCTGTCCCCTACCGCGGCCGCCGATCTGCTGCGCGAGCGGTTCGGGCGAGCGTATGCGCACGCGTGCAAGATCGAGGCTTCGGTCGCACTGGCCGCGGATCAGGACCTGGTTCGGCCGGATGCTCTCACGGCGGGGGACGAGCACGCTCCGCCTTATCAACATGCCGTGCTGGTGGGTGGTGGTGCCGGTGCGGGCGCATTCGTCGACGCGGCACTTCGCATGGATGAGCTTACCGCCAACGGCGCGCTGGGCCATCCGCGTCGCGCGTCTCGCGAGATGGGTGAGGCGGTGCTCCGGCTGGCCGAGGATCGGCTGGTCGAGTTCCTCGAAGACTTTGTCAGTGGCAGGCCCGACCCTCCGTGACGCACTTCGATCTGTTAATTCGCCAA
>JAFAOS010000364.1 GCA_019247515.1 Chloroflexota bacterium
ACCTCAACGGCGGCCTTGTCCCTGGGCCGATACGGTCGGCCGGGCAACACGGCCATGGAGTACGTGCGCGCCAGCTCGAGGTAACTGGCATTCAGCCCCGGTTCGTACCAGCAGGCCTTGGTGACGCCCGACTTGAGGTTGTCGGGCTTCTGTGGCCGACCGGGTTATGTGGCCGGGATGATGTTGGCGGCGGGTCCGGAGGCTGGAAGGCAGCGTTGGGCGCCGAAACTGGCCACATAACGTAGCCGTCCCGAGAGCAGACTACTTCCTCGACCAAGCAGACGAAGGGAAGTTGTCATGCTGGAAACGTACTTCGCCAAACCGGAGACGATCGAGCGCATCAGAGCGTCGTGGATCGGCTCCGAGGTCGAGCAGTACGTCGGCTGGATGGCCGACTACGGCTACGACGTTCGCTCTATCTGGCGGCGGGTGCCGCGTGCCGTCGCTTTTGGAGAGTTCGCGCGCGCACGGGGAGCCACAGACGTTGCTGATCTGCCAGCTCATGTCGACGCGTACGTGGCCGAGCGCGTGAGTCGGCATCAGGGCCATCGCAAGAACGGCACTACAGCGCAGCAGGTAGCCAAAGAAGTGCGCGGACCGATCGAGCAGATGTTGAGGATCGTGGTTCCGGGGTTCAAGGGAGCCGGTCGAGGGCATCAGCACCACCCGTTTGTTGAAGCGGTACCGGGGTTCTTCGAGTTCCTGGAAATGGATCGTGGACTGCGACCTGCGTCGGTCAGGCAGTACTTGCATCACCTCCGCCGCTTCGAGGCCTACCTCAACAGGGTGGGTATTCGAACACTGCACGAGTTGTCCCCAGCCGTGCTGAGCGCGTTCATCGCCGAGCGCTCGGCAAACGGTCTGTCCAAAACGACCGTCAGCAATTGCTGTGGGGTGCTGCGCGTGTTCTTGCGCTACGCATGCCGCGAAGGCGTCATCAGCAGCGATCTCAGCAAGACGGTGGAGTGGCCACAGGTGTATCGGCTGTCGAGCATCCCGCGGTCGATCGCGTGGACCGAAGTCGGAAGAGTCCTGGCGGGCGTCGATCGGCGAACCGCGTGTGGCAAACGGGACTACGCGATGTTGTTGCTGCTGGTGACCTACGGCCTGCGCGGGCGCGAGGTGGCCGCCTTGACCCTCGACGATATTGATTGGAAACGTGAGCGGCTCGCCGTGCCTGAGCGTAAGGCAGGCCACTCTACAGCTTTTCCGCTATCCAAAGCCGTCGGCGAGGCGATCGTCGATTATCTTCAGCACGGCCGACCGAAAACGACGGACCGGCACGTGTTCTTCCGGTCGGCAGCGCCGGTGGGACCCATCGGATCCGCCGCGGTCTCTGCCAGCGCAGCACGACGCTTGTTGCGGGCGGGGGTCCAAGTTCCTCGGCCAGGCTCCCACACGCTGCGCCATACGCTCGTGCAGCGGCTGGTCGATTTCGACTTTGGGCTGAAAGAGATCGGCGATTTTGTCGGCCATCGGTCACCGCAGTCCACGCAGATCTACGGCAAGGTGGCCGTAGAGTCGCTCCGCCAGGTCGCCCTCGGGGACGCCGAAGAGGTCTTCAATGAGTGAAAATCTCGGCGCTGCCGCCGAGCGATTCCTGGTGCACAGACGAGCTCTCGGGCGCAAGTACATCAGCGAGGAGCACGAGCTGCGGCTCCTGGTGCATTTCGCCGAATGCCATGGCGTACGTGACCTGGATCAGCTCACGGCAGCTTCGCTGGAGACCTTCCTGGCTTCACGGCCCAGGTGCCGTCCGCGGAGCTTCAACCACCTCCTGGGTGTAGTCCGCTGTTTTCTCGATTGGGCCGTCATCCAGGAGCGGCTGGCGGTCTCGCCTCTTGCGGTCCGGCGGCGTCGTGTCACCGCGAGCCGCATCCCATTCATTTTCGATATCGTCCAGGCACGCCGCTTGTTGGCTGCGGCGGCCGCACTTCCAGATAACTCGCGAGCTCCTCAGCGCGGTCAGACGTATCGCGTCATCTTCGCTCTCTGCTATGGCCTCGGTCTGCGCGCTGGAGAGGTCTGCGGTCTCCGTCTGGGCGATGTTGATGCTGATCGCAACGTGCTGGTGGTGCGCGGCGGCAAGTTCGGCAAGAGCCGCTTCGTGCCGCATGGACCTCGCATCGCAGAACTGCTCCATGCCCAGGTCGAGCGGCGACGGACTGCCTTTCCGGAGTGCCTTGCCAACGCGCCGTTGTTCACCTTCGACGGCCGCCGCTGCATTCATCCGGGCACCGCCAGCCAAGTCTTCCATTCGTTGGTTAGGACCCTCCGGCCCGCCATTCCCGACGGAGTTTCGCCGCCGCGCTTACATGATCTGCGTCATTCGTTCGCCGTTGGTTGTTTGCTGCGCTGGTACCGCGACGGCTCTGATCCGGCGAGCAAGCTCAATCAACTCTCGACGTTCATGGGT
>JAFAOS010000189.1 GCA_019247515.1 Chloroflexota bacterium
TGGCTCGAAAAGGTCGACAGGCTCTGCTGCAGGCTCTGCTCGTCGCCAATATCGGCTTCGACGCGCTCGAACACGGCCACGCGGCAGCCCTCCGCGGCCGGCACGAACAACCCGGCCTGAGCCATCAACGACAGCAGCCCGGCGGTCTTGAGCGCGACCGTCTTGCCGCCGGTGTTGGGGCCGGTGATCAGCAGGACGTCGAAGTCGCCGCCGAGCTCGAGGCTGATGGGAACGACCGTGCCCGACAGCAGCGGATGTCGAGCGTCGACAAGCTTCAGGATGGGCTGGCCGGCTGGCAGTGGGACAGCCACCAGCTCTGGGGCGGTGGCACGCTGCTGCTCGGCGAGGGCGGCGGCGGCGCGCGCCAGGTCGAGCTGCGCCAGCCCGTCCACGCTGCGGGCAAGTTCGTCTGCCTGCTCGCCGACCTCCTGGCTGAGCGCGCGCAGGATGCGTTCCACCTCACGCTCCTCGTCGAGGATGAGTGTCCGCCAGCGATTGGCCATCTCCACGACGGCCAGCGGCTCGACGAACAGGGTCGCGCCGCTGGCGGACTGGTCGTGCACGATACCGGGCACCTGGCCGCGGAACTCGGCGCGGACGGGAATGACGTAGCGGCCATTGCGCTGGGTGACGACGGGGTCCTGGACCGCGTCGCGAAAGGGGGCTGCTGACATGATCTCGCGCATGCGTGTGACGAGTCGGTCGTGGGCGCCGCGCAGCTCGGAGCGGATGCGTCCCAGCCCCGGGCTGGCGGAGTCGAGGATTTCGCCGCTGTCGCTGATCGCGTCCTGGATGTCTTCGACCAGGCCCGGGTGGTCGCCCAGACAGGCTTCGGCCAACTCGAGCAGCGTGGGCGTCTCGTCCTGCAACGGGCCCAGCCCACGTCGCCAGGCGCGCGCCGCTCTGACTGTCGAGGCCACATCCAGCAGGTCCTCCGCGCTGAGCGAACCACCAACGCGCGCGCGTTCCACCGCGGGACGCACGTCGTGCACGCCGCCCATGTGCAGCCCGGGCCGCAGCCCAGGCAGCTTCAGCGACTCAGCAGTGGCTGCCTGCCGACGCCTGGCTTCGCCAAGCTGTGAGGTGGGCTGGAGCTCGAGCGCCAGCGCGTGACTGGCCGAAAAACTGGTGTGGCGCGCGAGCAGCTCGCGGACCGCGTCGAACTCGAGAGTCTCGACCGCGAACGCCACACCTCGTTACGGACTTTCGGCCGCGAGTTCAGGTGGTCGGGTAAACGAGCTCGCCGCCAACCTGCCCCTGATTGGACGGCTGGCGCTTCGTCTTCACGCCCTTGGTGTCCCAGAAGATTTCGGCGATCTGCTGGCAGCCGGCCAGCAGCTGCTGCGCGGCCTCCATGTTGATCTGCTGCTTCACCGTGGACGTCAGCTTGGCCGTCTTCCACACCACGTCGTGCAGGTTGGAGTGCTTTTCGAGATGCTCCGGCCGGAAGTAGTCGGTCCACAGGATGATGAGCTCGTGCTCGCACAGGCGGGCGTGCTCTTCCTTGATGGCCGTGTAGCGCGAGATCTGCATCCCGTAGGTGTCCCACTCGTTCTTGCTCGCGTTGGCGCCTGGCTGCTGCAAGCCTTCAATGAGCTGGACCATGCGCACGACGGTCAGCGCCGCGACCTGCGCCATGTGCGGGTCATAAATGCCGCACGGAATGTCGCAGTGGGCGAAGACCTCGGTCGGGGGCGCCACACGGTCGAACTTTTCGAGGACACGATCCACCAGCGAGGGCAACGTCGAAGGTGTCTGCATCAGAGGAATAGTCTACACCGTGCGCTTCGTAGCCCCCGCGCCGCCATCCGATCGCGTGTGGCCCTTTCGCCGGTTTCGCGTGCGCGACACGAGCATGCAGCCCGCGCTGCGGCCGGGTGATCGGCTCATCGTCTGGACCTGGGCACGGCCGCGGACCCACGACGTGGTCGTGCTGCGTGATCCGGAGTCGCGCTCGACCCTGACCGTCAAGCGCGTCGCGGCGTTCACCCCCGACGGAGCGCTGATCGTCAGAGGTGACAACCCCAACGTGAGCCGCGACAGCCGGCACTTCGGCCCCGTGCCGCGCGCGCTGGTCGTCGGGCGCGCCGTCTACCGCTATCTGCCTGGCCCGCGCCGCGGCAGCCTATGATGGCGGCATGCCGGAGGTGCTGGCGATCGTCGTGGTCGTGCTGGCGGTGGCCGCGGGCCTCTGGCTACTGGTCAGCACGCAGAATCAGCTGCGGCAATTGCGCGCGGAGCTCGACCAGACCCAGGGGCAACTGAACGACACGCGGCGCCACGTTCAGGAGCTGGAGCAGCGGGTGGACGAGCTCCAGGCAACGGTCCAGGCCGCCGTCGGACAGCCGCCGCCACGCCTGCCGCGCGGCCGCGCGGGTGGCCTCGACGACCTGCGGGAACAACTCCGCGCCAGCCACCGCGAGGATGACTAGCAGAAGCGTCGAATAGCGGTTGCAAGCTCCGCCGGGTGGCTGGCGTGAACCGCGTGGCTGGCGTCTTCGATTTTGACCAGTGATGCGTTGCCGAGTGTTGAAACGGCCACCGCGGCGGCGCGGTCGCCGAGGACTCCGCCGTGGTTCGGGTCGGCCTGCACCAGCAGCGTGCGTGGCCCCACGGGTAGCGCGACGAATGGGCGCGCATTCAGGAGTGTTTCGAAGGCCGCGTCGGAAGCTTGTCGAAACTGCTCCGCGAGCGCGTTCGCCAGCACGTCGCCGCCGCCGGGATTGCGCTGAAGCAAATATGTCTCCAGCTCGCCCGCGGGCGCATGTCGCAGCGTGTAGACCGCTTCGACCTCCGTGTTGCGCAGGCTCGGGTCCAGCGGCGGATCGAGCAGCACCAGGCACTCCACCAGCTCCGGGCGCGCGGCGGCGAGCTGCATCCCGACCAGCGCGCCGAGCGAATGCCCGATCACGGGTAGGGGCGCCAGATGCTCACTGGTGACGAGCTCGACGAGATCGGCCGCGTAGTCCGCGGGTAAGTAGCCGTGCGGCGGCGTGTCGCTCCGACCATGGCCGCGCAGGTCGGGCGCCACCGCGGCCAGCTCGGGCAGCAACCTTCGCGCAAACGGCTGCAGCACGCTGCCGCTGACTCCCAGGCCGTGCAGAAGCAGGACGGGTGGGGCGGGCGGATCGACCACGCGTCTGACGTACAGCCGTACGCCGCGGCCCGCCGCCATGCCCGCCTGCCAGCGCACGCGCGGACCCGGCGCTACTTCCGCCACGGGACCTCTGTCACCGCCGACTGCTCGCCCGACCTGACATTCGGCGCCGACTCTGGTCTGGCTACTTCGGCCAGAGCAGGTCGGTCACGCTGGCCAGGTCCGGCAGGGTCGCATCCGGCGGCGGGTTGGCTTCGGCGGCTTCGGCGCGCGTGGTGACGCCGGTGAGCACCAGGATCGTCCGCAGCCCAGCGCGCCGCCCGCCGTCGACGTCGGTGTCGAGGCGATCGCCGATCATCGCCGCCTGGTCTGGCGCGAGACCGCCCATACGCTGCAGTCCGTGCTCGAACAGGCCGGGCTCGGGTTTGCCGACCACCACGGGCTCGACGGCCGTCGCCGTCTTGATCGCGGCGATCATCGTGCCGGCGCCGGGCACCATCTGGCCGCCCTCGACTGGCAGCAGCGCGTCCGCATTGGTCGCCACGAAGTGCGCGCCGCCCAGGATCGCGCGGGTGGCCGCGGCCAGCTTCTCGTAGTTGAAGGCGCGGTCGAGCCCGGCGATGACCCATTCGGCGCTGGCGTCCCCGTCGACGACGACCAGACCTTCCTCTTCGGCGGCCTGTCGCAGGCCGGCTTCGCCGACGACGCGGACGTGGGTTCCCGGCTGCGCGCGCCGTCGCACGTAGCCGACCGCCGCCTGAGCGCTGGTCAGGATCTCGCTGGGCTGAACGTCGACGTGCATGCCGCCCAGGCGCTCGGCGACGTGCTCCGGACTGGTGGTCGAGTTGTTGGTGACCAGGAGAAACTTGAGCCCACGGCGGCGGGCCTCGCCCAGAAACCGCGCCGCGCCGGGGATCGGCTCGCGGCCGGTGTACACGACCCCGTCCAGGTCGATCAGCACGCCCTTGAGGCTCGACCAGTCGACGCTCACGCGTGTACGGATTCGCCGGCGATCAGCGGCAGCCCCGCGTCCTGACGCACCTCGTTGATCATCTCCAGCACGCGATGCTCGAACGCGGGCAACGGGTAGTCGTATTCGTCCAGCCAGCGGGAGTTGTCCATAAGCCAGATGGAGGACGCGTCGCGGCCACCGGTTTCTTGCGCGAACGTGATCTGCGAATCCGGTACAAACCGCGTGACCAGCGCCGCCAGGTCACCCATGCTGATGCCGTTGCCACCCGAGTTGTAGACGGGGTGGCGGCTGGCGTCGTCCTCGACCAGGCGCGAGAAGATCTCGGCCACGTCCGAGACGTGGATGGGCAGTCGCATCGCGTCACGGAAGGGAAACTCAACCGGCTTGCCCCGCGCCGGCTCCGTGATGCACTTGACGTGGTCGGTCGAGCCGCGCACCTTGTCCCAGCCGGTGACGTGCGCCGCGCGCAGGCCGGTGATCTGCATGCCGTACGCGGCGCTGTACCACTCCGCCTGGTGCTCGTTGTAGATCTTGGAGGCCGCGTACAGACCTTTGCCATGGCGGAAATCGGCCTCGACCACCGGTCGCTCGCCGAAATTCAGCTGCTCGCCGTAGACCGTCAGCGAGCTGGCATACACGACGCGCTGAATGCCGCACAGGCGGGCCGCCTCGAAGCAGTTGTCCATGCCGAGGACGTTCAGCCGAACCCCCAGGTGCGGGTCGCCCGCCCCCATCAAGTACGCCAGGTTGAGCACGTGGTCGGGCTTGACGGTGAGCATCGCCTCGACGACGTCGTCCATGAGCGTGATGTCGCCGCGCAGGATCTGGACGCGCGACTGGAAGTCCTGATCGTAGGCTGGCAAGGCGGGGTTGATGTCGAAGGCGGCGACGTCGTGGCCGCGGTCGAGGAGCTTGCGCAGCACGCGGTTGCCGATGAACCCCGTCCCGCCGAAGACGAGAACTTTCACTCCCGGGGGTCTCGCGCTCTCACGGCGTGGTGCTGCTCGCAACGTCTCTGGGGTTTCACCGCACGCAACGGTACCAGGGAAGCGGGCAGCTCACGCTTCGCCCAGCACGCGCCGCAGGTGGCCGTCGGCCTCGCGCAGGCGCGCGTCCGCCTCGGCGCTCCCGACGCCCAGCCGCAGCGCGGCGATCGCGACTTTCACGCGGCCATCAGCGGCACGCAAAGCACTCTCGGCGGTCGCTTCGTCGACCCGCGCCGCGGCGCAGACCAGACGCACCGCGCGG
>JAFAOS010000198.1 GCA_019247515.1 Chloroflexota bacterium
CGTCAGCCCGGGTCGCGCATTCTCGGCGGTCTGCCAATCCAGCAAGTGATAGGGACGGGCGTGTCGCAGAGCGCGATGCGGCTGGTGCCATATATCAATGCGTTCCATCCGCTGGCACATGTGTACGACGGGTATTTCGTGCACAGCCGTGGACGGGGCATGCCACCAATACAGGGTGTCGGCGTGTTCTCCGACCTCGAAGCAGACCCCATCAGCGCCGACGTGCCCGTGATGGTCTTTCAGCCCGAGGGCGACCTGATGGCCATGGACTATGCGCCGGCGCGGCAACCGGATACCGATATGGTGCGGACCTGGGAACTGGCCGGCGCCTCACACGTCGGTAGGGGGACGCCGCTCGATCTCGCGATTTCTGGCGGCGTGCGCTCACGCGATACGGGCACCGCCGCGGGGCTCGGCAATCCGGCCTGCCAGGCCAATCCATTTCCGTCGTGGCCAGTCGCCGACGCCGCGTGGGACCACTTACGCACGTGGATCAGTGATGGCACTCCGCCCCCGACCGCGCCACTCATTCAGCTCACGCGTACGCCAACGGTCGCGACCATTCCGCCGGGCGACACCAACGCTCTCGTTGGACGCGACGACATGGGCAATGCGCTGGGTGGCATCCGCACACCGGCGATTGACGCACCGGTAGGCGCCTATTACGGAACGAACACCTGCAATCCTGCCTTCCTTGGATTCCTCTCTGGCTGGTTTGTCCCCTTCGATGCAGCCACGCTGGCGACACTGTATCCGACCCACGACGCCTACGTCGCGCGCGTGACCGCGTCGGCGAACAAAGCAGTTGCGGACGGATTCATGCTCCAGGACGATGCGCAGCAGCTGATCGCCGAGGCTGATGCCAGCTCTATCGGTAAGCTGGGGCCAACGGTCACTCCGTGACGGCTGCCGTGGCATGCAGGAGTTCATCGACGTCTACGCCACAACACCTGGGCCAACGAGCGTGTGTTTGCCCTGGCACAGATGCAGACGGCATACCCAATCAGCCAGCCCAAACTGTCGGACACCGACGCGAGCGCGGTCGCACTCGTCCAGGCGGATGCCGTGCGTATCGCCAATTTGAAGGGCAGAGCACAAGGGTCCCGGGCTCGGCATCACGCGCCAATGCTCGGCGCAGCAAGCCTGGGTGTTGCCGTGGCGGCCCTGAATCGACCACGCCAGGTCGGACGTCCGGAGCGACCAGACGCAGAAAGAGCTCCAGCGCGCACGCTCGTGGAATTTGAGTCTCGGCCCACTATGGGCGTTACCCTATCTGCACGGTGAATCCACCGACAGCTCGATCTGACCGACGCGGGGCTCAGCCCATGGTGGCCACCAGTCGCCATCGGGCTGGGCTCCCGACCACGTTCCGCGACGGGCGCTCACGCAGCGCGGCATACTCGAGGTAGGAGACTCCTGCATGTGCGTCCAATGAGCCATCGGGGCTGTGGCCGGGTTTGGAGTCTTCCAAACGTATCGATACGTGATTAAGGGCCGCGCCAGGCAGTGGGTTGCCGCGCGCCGTCCGCTAGGGCGCGAGCCAGGCAATCGAACCGTACGCGACGAGATACCGCAGAACCTGGAAGCTGCCAGTCCCGGCATCGACCACGTAGGAGCTCCCTCCGCCGTACACCAGCAGCTCTGAGCCGTCCGTCGACCACGCGACTGATGCGTCGTCGCCTTCAACCTGAGCCGACTCGCGAGCATTGCTGCCGTCGCGTGCCACCAACCAACCTCCCACGGCAGTCCGTGCGCGGAGGCACGGCACGCCCCGACGTGCCAGAGACCACACGCCGCATCGAGTGAGGGCTGACTTCCATCGAACACCGGCTCGGGCACCATAACCGCGATCTGATCTCCCGCGGGGGGAAAGCATGGATAAGGCGATGTCAGGGAACTCGCCTGTCGCAATCAGCGCCTGCGTCGTCCCGGTCGCCCGTGACCAAAAGCATCAAGCCGGGCCCCGGGCTAGTCGTCTGGACGAGCGCGATGCTGTCACCATCAGGTGAGGATGCAGGCACGCGGCCGCCGGCAGTCAGCACCGCTCGATTCGAGCCATCTGCAGCGATGCTCCCGATTCGGCTTGCGTAGCGTGGCGTAGATTCACCCGATAAGTGGGTAGCGGTGCGGTGAGATCGTCGCGCTCGAAGAGTAATCCGCTGGCGTCAAACCACCAGGCGGTCGAGCCGAACGACTCCTGACCACTAGCGCGGGTAAGCAGCGACGCCAGCTCGGCTGAGGTGGTGTCTATCCGGACATTGTCATTGCCCGCAGCACCTTGCTTGCCTGTTCGTCCATAACGCCTATTGTGCCGCCCGAGGATCGAGCAGTGTCGCGACCTGGCGCGCCAACGCCCGGCGCGGCCCGCGGGCATGCGGCAACCACTGAGCCGGAGTGGACTTGTAGCGCGCGTCGCGAAGCGTATGATCGGCGCCGCGTGCCAGCAGCAGTTGGACGACCGCGACCTGACCCTGGACGGCGGCCGTATGCAATGGCGTGGCCGTCCAGTGGCTGCCCGGCGGCTCGGCGTTGACGTCTACACCTTGATCCAGCAGCCAGCGCACCACGGGCGTTTGGCCGCACATGCTGGCGAAGACCAGCGCCTGCTCAGCGGCGATCTTCGGGTCCGACGAGATCCATGCGGGCATCAGCGCCTGATCGCTCACCTGCGCGCCCACAAACCAGGCTTTCAGCCAGGTGAGGCGGCCCGCGGCGGTGGCAAAGACTGGATTGTCGGTGCGCGCGCCATGTGCGAGCAGCGTTGTGACGCACTCCAGGGTGGCGAAATACAGCGCGGTGGCCAGTGGTGCGCCGTCGCCTTCGGGGCCGTTGACGGCCGCGCCGAACGCGCACAGCACGTCAACCACGCGACTCGCCGCGCCGGTTTCGGTTGGATGGTCTGATGAGACGGTCAATGTCAGCGTCGTGTCCGCCCCGCCATAGGCGTTGATCTTTGCGTCCACATCCGCGCCCGCGGACAGGAGGATCGCGGCGATCTCATCGGCGTTGGGGACGGGCGCCTGCAGCTCGGGTTCGATGCCGTTGGCGGCCACGTAATGCAGGAGCGTCGCGCGGTGAGCTGACGCCGAGCGTGCTCTGATAAGCGACGGCTCGTCGCCGAGTTCCGCACGCAATGCCGGCGCATCGCCCGTGATAACGGCACGCACCGCTCGCGCGAAGGCTGGCATCTCGATTGACAGGATCTCATCGACGTTCGGCACGTGCAGCGTTGCTCCCGAAGGGAATTGTCCGCACCCCTGCAGACCGTTTTCGCGTACAGCCGGACCGCAGGCAATCTGATTACGGCACATCCTGGTCGACCGACTTGAGGATGGTCGATTGCTTCCTCCACCATAAACGAGGGCGAGTCAACGCGACACATGTCTGAGAACGCTGTTATCGCCTGCGTAGCACGCCGCAAGGCAATAGCGGGCTGCATCTGCATTTCCGACGGAACGAATGAAGCCGGCGGGGCCGTCAGGAAGATGGCGATGCACGTCAACTCATCTGGCGCCGTACGCACAAATTCACGGAAGAACTGCAGGACTTCGGTAGCGCGGCTCGCGGGATGAGACCATGTGGATGCGTTGCCTTGTCGAAATCGGCCCACGTGCAGCCAGGCTGCGCCCTGGCTGTTCTGGCAGTCGGATCGACATCAACCTGGTTCATGCGCGAGAGGTCGATGACGATGCCGTCATCACAGGTCGCATTACCAGCCACGTTGTGGGCGCCGCCGCGAACTGCGATCAACAACTTCTCGTCGCGAGCGAAGTTCACACTCGCAACCACGTCCTGCGCGGTTTGAGAGCGGGCGATCAACGCCGGTCGGCGGTCGATCATCCCATTCCAGACCTTACGGGCTTCGTCGTAAGCGTCGTCGCCGGGTGCCCATGCGACGTGATAGAGCTGGGCCAGCCCCAGATCGTCCAGCCGCGTCGCACGCAGGCCTGCCCGGCTGAGCTGGCGGCCGATCGCATCGCAACGATCGGAGAGCACTCGCTGCATGCTCGCCGCGCGCAGATCGACATCCGCTGCGCCAGTTCGACGTCGTCGTCCTGGCAAGGGGAGAGCCAGGAGCCCTGGCGCGCGGTCCTCGGCGGAGTTGGACCATGGCACGACCACGTAAATACGGCGCTCGAACAGGGTTCGTTGTCGCGTCAGGCTCTGGACGAAAGCTGCATGGTCGCGCGCGATCGCCACCAGGGCCGTGGACAGGGTGCGAGCACGTTCCTCGACGCGGGCCACGTACCACGCAAGATCAACGGGGTGGACCTGGACCACCAGCTGAAACGGGAACGTCAGCGAGTTGAGGAAGTGCGCGTATGCCGCCAGCAGGTCCTCTTGCTTGGCGTCCTCCACCTTTGCGAGCGACTCCTGCGAGCCCGCGAT
>JAFAOS010000342.1 GCA_019247515.1 Chloroflexota bacterium
CAACGTCGCGCAGCCTACTCGGGGAGCGGGAAGGCTCTCAGGCAATCAATACACCCACCATCGAGAGGGTCGAAGGGAGTTTTCCCCAGAGGGGACCCGTTCAGGGACGGTCACAGTGAGTTTCCCTGGGAAGAACCCCATCTAGGGACGTCCCACGGATTTCCCCCCCGCCGGGGTCCCAAACGATCAATCATCCTGTGGGGGTCGTAGGGGTCTCCCCTACCCGTCGACACGACCCAAGGCATCCGGTCAGCGTGGCTTGCACAGCCGCACCTGGTTGCGACCATTCCGCTTGGCTTCGTACAGCGCCTGGTCGGCGCAGTCGATCAGGACCTGTTTGTCCAGAACCTCGGGTATCAGCGAGGTGCCCCCAATGCTGAGCGTCAGCGCGGCGGGCCCTGGTTCCAGCGCGGGCAGGTCCTCCGTGGCTTTGCGCAGCTCCTCGGCGACGATCGCCACCGCGTCGAGATCGTCGCCAGGCAGAATGACCGCGAACTCCTCGCCACCCACGCGCGCGACGATGTCGGTCCGCCGCAGGCGCTTGCGCAGCAGCTCGGCCACGCGCTGCAAGGCGCGATCGCCAGTCGGATGCCCGTAGCGGTCGTTGACCAGCTTGAAGTGGTCGAGGTCGATGCTGAGCATGCCCACGGCATAGCGCATGCGCCGCGCACGCTGGACCTCAAGGTCGAGCAGCGCATGGAATTGACGATAGTTGCTCAGACCCGTCAGCGGGTCGGTCGTGGCCAGCCGCTGGGTCTCCTGGTAGAGCAAGGCGTTCTGGATGGCCGCCGCGGCGGCGTCGGCCAGCAGCTCCAGGATCTGCAGGTCCTCGTCCCGTGGCGTCGCCGCGAGTGTGACCTCCAGGCTGCCGACCGCTCGGCCGCGCGCAACCAGCGGGATCCTCAGCGTGGTGTCTTCACGCTCATTCGGCGCACCAGCAGAAGCCTCCAGTCGAACGGCCGCGCCGCGGCACACGAACATCTGGTTCACGGCGCCGAGTACCTCGCCCAGCACCGCGTCCGGCTCGAGCGCCGAAACGATGCGCGTCGTCGCCTGGTGCAGCGCCATCAAACGCCGGGCGTGCTCTCGCAGCGCGTCGGGGTCCTCGGACCTCATTCTGAGACGGCGCCTGCTCCGATCGGCACGACCGCCGCGACCGAGGTTGCTTCGGCGCGGCTCGGCTTCCAGCGCCGCCACGCCCAATCCACCAGCGGCAGGGCCAGCGGTGGCAGAGCGTAGGCCAGGATCAGCACGCCGGGCATGTTCGTGCTCCAGTAGTGGTGGACGTAAAAAACCGGCAGCGACGTCAGCGTGTACGCGACGATGACCTTGGTGAGCATGCGCCGCCAGCCCAGCAAGGTGACCAGCGCGAGCGGCCACATCCAGTACCACTCGAGCACCCAGGTCATGACCAGCAGGATCAGGACGGCGAACGCGCGCGACGACGCCTCCAGGATCGGCTCCAACAACGAGCGTTGTTTGTCGCCCGCGATGCGCCACAACCGCACCAGCTCCCATCCCAGGTAGATCGCGAAGATGATGCGCGTCACGACTTTGGTGGCGGAGCGGACGCTCTCGTGCAGCGCGGTAGGATCGTCGGCGGTGCTGGGATCCAGCACCCGATCGACCGTCAGCGCGGCGAGGTCGGGCGCCCAGTTGGTGTACATCCACACCTTGCCGCTCAGGGCGACGAGCATCGGGTCCAGCGCGCGCGGGTCGAGCCACGGGATGAACAGCACCAGGCTGATGACGCCGACCAGCAAGCCGGTACCGCCGATCCACAGCGCGCGCAGTCGCCAGTTAGGCAGCCGGCGGCCCCACGGCAGGATGTAGAACAGCCCGACCAGGCCGGTCGTGTATTTGATCAACGCGCTCAGGCCGACAAACACAGTGCCAATCGACCATTCCACGTTGGAGATAGCCTCGCCGCGCCGGTGCCAGACCAGCGGCACCACGCCCAGCAACAACAGCGTGACCATCAAGGCGTCGTTGTGGGCATTCCCGGCGGCGTCGAACAGCATCATCGGATTCCAGGCGAAGACGACGAACGCCGTCAGGCGCGCGCGCGGCCGCGTGCCAAAAATACGCCCCAGCAGCCACCAGACCAGGGCCAGGTTGATGATCTGAACGACGTTCATCATCAGCTTGTAGGCAAAGACCTGGTCCATCAGGCCGACATTCAGGGTGGTGCCGTCGTCGAGGGTGGTCACCAGGCTCGTGAGCGGCGCGGTGATGGTCGCCATCAACCAGCCGAGATCGGTCCACAACGGGCCGTAGACGCTCGGCTGGTCGTGCCAGATGGGATGGATCCAGTTCAGGAGCGGGTTGCCCGGAAAGTAATTGGGCGGATAGATGTACGGGTTGAGGTTGTATTCCGCCGAAATATGCCCGTACATCACATAGGAGAAGATGTCGGTGGTGTACAGGCCCGGCGTCAGAAACAGCGTGAGCTGGAAGACGAGCTCGCAAGCCAGTACCACCAGAACAGCGCCGCGCACCGAGGAAACGCCCGAGTCGACTAGCAGGATGGCTGCCAGATAGCCGATGCCGGCGAGGATGAACGACATCACCAGCGAGTTGACGACGATGTCCAGCGAGACGGGCCCCTGGAAGCCGGGCATCTCCAGGCCGGGCGCCAGGGTGTTGACCAGCAGCAACTGGTCCATCAGCTTGCTCCAGACCGCCGGCTGGGTCATGAGGTAGGTGAAGGTGTAGTCGTTGCCGTGCGTCAGTCGATAGCTGAGGGTCCAGATGCCCATCCAGCCGAGTTGCATGACCACCGCCGCCGCGACGAGCAGCGCCAGGCGCAAAGCGAGACTGAGCAACCTGACGGCCAGGGGCGCGATGGCACGCGGCGAACTGCTCGGGGTCCTCTCGTCAGAAACTGACGCTGCCGACGTGGCGGGACGACTCGCGATCATCGACTCAACTGAATCTTAGCCAAGGTCAATCGCAATCCGACGTAGCACGCGGTCCGCGACCACCGCGGCGCCATTCATCGGGAGCTTGGTCCAGCGCCGGCTTGATTCGCCCAGCGCCGCAAGATGCGGGCCAAGATTGCCGGCGAGCAGATCCTGACGCGGCAGGTAGCAAGCGCGCCCAAGGCGCGTCAGCGCGTCGGCGAGCACGTCGTACTCGCGAAAGGGCCCGCGATCCGTGAACAGGACGGGTACCCGGTTGGCCAGGCAGTCGGCCACGATTCCATAGCCGGGCTTGGTGACCACCACGTCGCATGCGGCAAGTAAGGAGACGTAGTCGGCGGGCGATTGGTTCAAATTCAACACGTTCGCCGGCAGCGGGCCGTGCGCCTGAATGAGCACAAACGTGTACTCGGACCACCGACCGAGACCGCTGAGGTTCAACCCGCGCACGTCGAAGCCGCCAAAGGACAGCAGCACCACCCGGCGGTCGATCGGCCACCCGAGCTGGCGCCGCACCTCTTCACGTCGCCGACTGGCGCGGCGCGCGATGAGCGGGACGTCCTCGATCTTCTCGAACGCGGCGAACGCGTCGGGGTCAGTGGCGTGCAGCGGCAACCGCAGCAGGGAATCGGCGCCGGCGTATGCCGCGCGTATCCGCGCGACGACGTCTTCGAAGGCTGGCCAGACCGCGTAGATCCAGTCCCAGGTGAAATTGCCGAGCGCGAGGCTGGGCACGCCGGCGCGCGTCGCGGCCGCGAAGGCCAGGGGTGGCATATCTCCCACGAGCAGGTCCACCCCGGCCAGATTCAAGAGCTGCGCTTCGGCTAGCGCGTGCGCTTCGAAGTCGCGCGCAAAAGTCTGCCAGCGATTGCGGGTCGCGTCGACGTCGAGCTCCAGGCCGTCGCGCTGGACCACCCCGACGTCCAGGGGCCACTCGGGGCTGGACAGCCACTCCACGTCGGCGGGGAACAGCCAGCGCGGCGCATCGCTGCGCACCACCACCCGCGCGCCGCGCTCCATCAGCGCGCGCGCCACTTCGGCGCACCGCACGGCGTGACCAAAGCCGTGGCCCGAGACGGCCAGTGCCACCGTTGCGCGGCGCGGCGGCGTCAGTGGATGCGTCCTTCGCGGCGCAGCCGCGCCTTGAGGGCCTGCAGCTCGTCCTCGATCGGGTCCGGCGGCCGAGGACCGTCGCTGGCTTGCGAGCCAATGGCCGCCAGCACGCGGCGCCAGACCGAGGGCTCGTCCAGGATGGCGCCGTGGCCCAGGCTGCCAGGGCGGGTGATGGTGGTGCGGATCTGCAAGTCGCTCGGCTTCTCGCCCGGCGCCGGCAACAGCGCTTCCTCGGGGCGCACGACAGAGTCGTCGGGATCGGTCAGCGTCAGCACCCGCGTGCCCGCCGAGCGCAAAAAGGCGGCGCGTCGGGCAAGCCGCGTTTGCTCCTCGGCGTCTTTCCAGCGCGCCTGGAGGTCATCGCCGGCAGCGCCCAGGCCCTCGGGCTCGCCGGTGACCAGCCAGGCCCAGTTGACCAGCGCGCCCACGCTCGAACCGTGCACGGGCGCGGCCAGGGTCACGACCGCCCCGAGCCGGCCGCGCCAGGCCTGGCGATCGCGGGCCACCGAGAGGGTCGCGCCGTCGAGACCGACGACGCCACCCATCGAGTAGCCGACCAGGCACAGGCGCGTCGGCGCGGGCAGCGCCTGGCGGTAGAAGTCCAGGCAACCGGCCACGGCTTCGGCCATGTCGATAATCGGCTTGCGGGTGTCCGCCTGCGTGTAGGCGCTGGGGCGCCAGGCGCCGCTGTCGTCGATTCCGGCATACGTGGCTTCGAGCACGTCCCGCCGCGGGTCGTAGCCGCCGTGCTCCGCGAGAAACCGCACGAGTCCGCTGAAGGAGCGCTCGGTCTCGCCCGTGCGCGAGTTGAGGCCCCCGAGCAGCACCACCTTGTTTCGACCGCCGGGCCAGATGAAGTGACCCGGCTGCCAGCTGGGCACGGCTTCGCGCGGCGCCTCACTCGACACAAACCCTGAGGTTAACGAACCCACCGGCGACCTCACCTCTCCCTCTGGGAGAGG
>JAFAOS010000351.1 GCA_019247515.1 Chloroflexota bacterium
TGAGGTGAACCGAACGCGTTGGTCCACTGTGAAGCACGGCTATTCGGAATATGGCGTTAGCTGGATCGTAATTTGCGTATGGTCGGGACCAATGTCAGAAGCGGGATCGTCTGAAAACGGCTGATCCAAACCGGCATACAGGTCGACAGTGCTTGCGCCGCCCAGAGCGGATCGCTGCGCGTGATGGCCCAGACGATACCTGTGCTGAACACGTGGCGACATTCGGCGTAACGCCGCCTTCGCTCGGAAACGCGCTAGGCGACTGCGTAGTGAATGTCAGCGCGGCGCCGGAGAACACGTAGGCTCGCAGGTGGCTGTTGTTGCCGCAGTAGTAAACAAAGTGTTGTTGATTGATGCCGTAGTAAGCGGGCCCACCCCATACGCCTGGCTGACTTGATATCGACCGGCACTGGATATCGACTTTCTGCACGATGTTGTCCGGGCCGCCAGGGGTGTAGTGACCCATGTGGTTTCTATTGATGAGGAAGATCTGGCCGTCTTTGTCGCACGTGATCGGCAATGGCAGCAGGTCGGTGCCCGGCGGTGGATCAGGCGACACCAGCACACCTCCAGAGCCCAGGTCGATGTCTTGCGCCAGGAGGTCCGGTTGATCTGAAGGGGCGAAATAGTCCGCCACACCAAAACCGCTGCTCAACTTAACAACACAGTCGCCATAATTCCGGCCGGCACCGAGGTTCGCAGTGAGATCGCCATAGCCTGTTGTGAAGTACACGTAGCCTGACGCGGTGAGGAGCTCGAAACTGCCTCGGCGGCGTCCGCTGCTTGGAGGGGACCTGAGAAAGCAAAGCGGCAGAGGGCCTGAGCCCTTCTGCCGCACCTCATCTCCAGCGAGGCAGTTACTTGCTACGATGGACGACCGGAGCGCCCGGGTTCGAACGAGTCGCTACGGGGCCAGCGTGCTGTTTGGGCATGTGGTTCGTGGACTTCGCTGGCCGGTTGACCTTCGCATTGCTGCTTGCGGTGACCGGGTGGTGAGCCCCAGTGATCGACTTCTGGGACACGGCGTTCGCAGTGTTGCGGGCAACGGTAGAGCCAGTCGCCAGCTGAGCCGCGGACGCAGGCCCGCTGAAGGACACGACGCCATACCTGGTCGCCCAGTCGTTTTTCTGGCAGTTCGGATCGCTGCCGGTGGTGTATGCCCCATCAATAAAGAACAGCCCGCCGTCGCGTGGGTCCATGTCGACCGCGCTGTGCATACCGACCGTGTTCGAAGGTTCGCGCTCGTAGCACCCTTCGCCATCCTTGAGCAGCTGGAGGTCGCGCAACGTGTTCGGCGCATCCGAGCTCTGGCGACCCGTGAAGTACACCCCGACGTTCGCATAAGCAGCCGACGCTTCGAAGGCGAGGACCGCGTTGCCGTCGCCATCAGCAGTGATAGCTGGAGCGAACATGTACGCGCCGTCGTACCCGTACATGCCTTCCTGCCGGACGGCGCCCGAGTTCGGGTCAATCTCGAGCCAGTCCAGGCACGAAATCCACGTGTTCGGATCGCTCGAGCCAATGCAGGCCACGGTGTGGACGGTCCACAGCGCGCCTGGCTGCAGGACGGCATTGTAAACGCGGCTGTCCCACGTGTTGATCTGCACGTTGGTCCCGGCCTGGCTGGCGTTCGGCGGGTTGAAATAGGCGTTCGTGTTGACCGCCACGCCGTCGAAGCTGACCGAGCCGGAGTCGAGGTATTGCGTGTTGACGTGCCAGAGCGTCATCGAGCTCGAGCCGTTGTCGCCTGGCGCCTCAGTGTTGATCATGTCCGCGACGTAGCCACCAACATAGCTGTGGGCTGGCACGACTGATGCGGCCATCGAACCGTCTGGGTTCGTTAAGCTCCAGTCGAAGTACGCGTGTTGGACCAGCGGACAATCCTGCATGTAGCCGTTGTAAAGCTCGGACTTCGGGAGGACCCAAACCTTGGAGTACTTGAACTGATTGTCATCGAAACCGTACATGTTGCCGGCCATGACGATACCGTTGTCGGTGTTGCCGATCCGTAGCTCGTCGACGTAGAAGTTAGTCGGGCTTGCACCGGGCAAAAAATTGGCGTCCAAACTTTGAACACACGTGTTGCCGTAGTCGACGTCCCCGAGGTACTTGTTGACCGCTATGGCGATTTTCGACTGGTGGGTGCTCCAGCTCGTGGCGGAGGCGGCCAGCAGGTAGCGATCGAAACCGCGGTCGTCCAGGTCGTGCAGAAGTTGCGGCTGGGCGACGCTGAAGCCCTCGTTCTGCGGCAAGGCCCCACCGGCCCAGTCGCCCAGGCTGTCGTTGAAGTTGCCGTAATGGTCGGTGCCGCCGGCGGGGCCGAACAGCCTGCCGAAGTTCCAGTCCGCAGCCATCTGGAGCTGGTCGCCACCCTCGCCGCGCGCGATGGTTGGCTCGGCAAAAGGTGCGTTGGCTCCGCTCGACCAGGTGGACCCCTCTTGGGTATCGATCAAGCCCTGGTAGGCGCTGACCAGCTGGAGTGTCGACCCTGGCGGGGCGGCGGGGGCGGCGAGGGCAGACGCCGAAGCGCCCGGAAACAGTAGCGCGGCCGCAGCCAGCACGCTGGGTACAATGCCCGCTGCCCGGCGCGGGGCAATCGGCATGTCGGAGAAGCCGATGTGTGAGAGTCGTGTGGTAATGTTGTGCATGGCGGCCACTTTGCGCGGCCGGCGCCGTCCTGGCGATGCAGACTGTGCACCGACTGTGAACAGTCCGCTACGCTGGCGTTGCAGAGGGATACGCGGGTGATTGTCGGGGAATCGCCGCCGTCGGAGCAGCTGCCAGTCGCCTTCGGCACGCTGCTACAGCGGCATCGCCAGGCCGCGGGCCTGTCGCAGGAAGAGTTGGCGGAGCTGGCCGGCATCAGCCGCCGTGGAGTTTCGGACCTCGAACGCGGCCTGCGCCGTGCGCCGTACCTCGCGACGATCCGCCGCCTCGCAGACGCTCTGCACCTGTCCGAAGCGGAGCGATCCCGTTTCATCGCGGCGAGCCGCGTCGAGCCTGCCTCCCCGAGGCCGACGACAACCCGACCTCAGCGCATGCACAATCTGCCGCGGCAGCTGACCAGCTTCGTTGGCCACGAAGGCGACTTGCTGGAGCTGCGCAAGTTGCTCGCCAGCAGCCCATTGCTGACGCTGACCGGCGCCGGGGGCATGGGCAAGACCCGACTCGCCTTGCGGCTTGCGCAAGACATGTCGCAGGAGCAGGCGGATGGTACGTGGCTGGTCGAGCTTGCTCACATCGTGGACCCTCAGCTCGTCCCGCTGGCGATTGCCACGACGCTCGGCGTTCCGGAGCAACCCGATCGGTCAGTAGTCGACAGCGTTACGCAACACATCGGCCCCAAGCAGACGCTTCTGGTGCTCGACAACTGCGAGCACGTCGTCACGGCGTGCGCAGAGCTGGCGCACCACCTGCTGTCCAGTTGTGCGCGGGTGCGCATTATCGCCACCAGTCGCGAGCCCTTGCGCATACCTGGCGAGGCCGTGTGGCACGTGCGACCGCTCATGCTCCCGAACGTCAACGACGCTTTTGAACAGGTTGCCGCGAGCGAAGCGGTGCGGTTGTTCGTCGACCGAGCCACGGCCGGCCAACCGGCATTGAGGCTCGCGACGCGCGATGCTCCCCACGTTGTGTCGATCTGCCGCGCGCTGGACGGCATACCGTTGGCGATCGAGCTTGCCGCCTCACGCGTCAAGCTCCTCGGCGTCAAAGGCGTGGCAGCTCGGCTGGGGAATGCATTGCAGCTACTCAGTGGCGGAAGTCGGACAGCGCCACTCCGGCATCAGACTCTGCGGGCGACGCTCGAGTGGAGCTACCAGCTCCTCTCGGCGGCTGAGAGACTGCTGATCGCACGTATGTCTGTCTTCGCTGGTGGCTGGTCGCTCGATGCGGCGGAGCACGTTGGGGCCGAGCGCGAGCTGGAGCTTGGGGAGATCCTCGATTTGCAGCAGCGGCTGGTTGATTGTTGCCTCGTCCAGGTGGAACCAGTGGCCGACGGCTCTGTCCGGTATCGCCTGCTCGATACGGTTCGACAGTACGCCGACGAACAGCTCCACCAGGCGAGCCAGATGGAGGTGCACGCGACGCACCGGCGCCATGCCGCGTTCTACTGTCAATTCGCCGAAGCGCACGAGCCGGAGCTGATAGGCCCCTTGCAAGCGTTGTGGTTCGCGCACTTCGAGCGTGAGCACGACAACATGCAGGCAGCCCTGCGCTGGGCGGTCGATGTCGTAGACGCGGACCTGGCTTTGCGCCTCGGTGCAGCCCTGGTGCGCTTCTGGTTCATTCGTGGACATCTCACCGAAGGCAGGCACTGGCTCGAGACGCTGCGCCAATTACCCGTGGGCTCCACAATCCAGACCGCGGCGGCGCGTGCGAAGGTCATCAACGGAGCGGGCAATCTCGCGACCCTACGCGGCGACTTCGACGCAGCGTGGTCGCTACTGGCTGAGTCTTTGACATTGAGGCGGGAGCTCGGGGACAAAGCCGGCGAAGCGCGAACTTTAATGAATCTGGGCAATGTGGCTGTCAGCGAGCACGACTACGCCGCCGCCGAGCGTCTGTTCAATCAGAGTCTCGTCCTCCACCGCGAGCTGCAAGACACGCGGGGCATCGGGCGCACGCTCAACAACCTGGCAGTCGTCGCCCGAGATCAGGGCGAATGGGAGCGCATGGCGGTGTTGGCCGACGAAGCGCTCGGAGTGTCGGAGCAGATCAAGGATCCTGAGGGGGTGGCGCTGGCGCTCATCAGCCGCGGCATCGTCGAAGGAATACGCGGAAAGCCGGATGAGGCGGACGCCCTGCTCCGCCGAAGTCTGAGTCTGGCGGTGGAGCTCGGCCACACACGCGAGATTGTGGAGTCCATTGAGCTCCTGGCCGGACTCGAATGCGCGCATGGCCGACCAGAGCGAGCGGCGCGATTGTTCGGGGTGGCCGAAGCCATGCTGGAGGCGGTCGGCCTGGTGCCTCTCGCGGGGGATCGCTTCCGGTACGCCGAGAACGTCGCCGCCGTTCGTGACATGCTGGGGAGCGATGCGCTGGTGAGCGCCTGGCGCGCAGGGCGGGAGATGATATTCGAGCGCGCATTGGAGTACGCGGGCGCGTCACATCTGTAGATCACCTCGACCGCGGCCACTCGTTTTCGTCGCTGCCGAGCTCGACTCGCCAGCTAACCACTACATCGGTCGGCGGGAAAATCTCAATTGAGTGGACCTGGAAATTCCAGGATCCGTTGGATAATCGTGTGCGACCAAGTATCAAGGTTGATGGCCTATGGCAACGATTCCTGCATTTTTGACCCATTTCGTCGGGCGGGCCGGGCTGGCTGTGGTCAAGTCGTGATCGTGGCCGCTGCTGTCGCGCCATTGGCGAAGATCGGCAGGTCGTAGTCAACCGCGATCGGCCTGCGGCTGAGACAAATGTGTACTGGCCGAACCGATTGATATGCGAGCGCACGTAGGGGCTGAGCGCCACGACCGCTTCAGGCTCGATCTGCATGCCGTCGGCGCGAAGTTTGTACAGGGCGCGGGTCATCATGCACACGTTGTGGAAGATCAGGCAGTTGGCCAGCAGATGGTTGTACTTGATGATCTTGCGCTGCTCGCCGCGGTCGTTCTCGGCAATGACGCCACCGCCACCGAACGCCAACCACTTGACGAACTCATTGAATGACTCGCTCTTATTGGTGGCTGCCTGGATCGTGGAGCGCAACTCCGCGTTGCCGAGAAACTGAAGCAGGAAGCCGGTTCGGACCGCGACGCCCAACTCGCGAAACGCCAGGTACAGCCGGTTCTTACGGCTGTAGGTACCCAATCTCCGGAGGATCGTCGATGGACTGATCGTTCCGGCGGCAATTGAGACGCCCACTCGCAGCATGTCCGGGAGGTGTGTGGCGATCAGGTCCCAATCGACAACACCAGTGAACAAGCCGTCGATGTGCTGATAGCGGGTCTCTTTGGTGGATCGGTACAGCACGAGATGCTTCCAGTTGCGGATCCTGGGCATCAACTGAATGCCCAGGATGTACGCGAGTCCGAAGATCGCGGCGCTCTGGCCGTGCGTATCGGCATGCACGGTGTCCGGCTGGATGTCGCTCTTGTTCTTATAGAACGGGTCGAGGATATAGACGCCTTCATAGGCGCCGCACGGGATGAAGCGGCTGAACAAAGCCACATACAGGTCGGACACGTGGTAAAAGGCGACTCCGCCAAAACCGCCGTATCGTATATGGCGCTCCGCGAGGAGGTTCCGTTCGTACGTGTCCCAATGGGTGCCGTCGGCCGACACGCGTTTACCTGAGCCCCAGGCGCGAGTCATCAGGAACCGGTTGTAGCCATTGAGGACGATCATATTGGCTTCGTCGAGCGCGTCTTCGATGACGTGGTGCTGATTGATCCACTCGATCTGCCGTCGGTCCAAACCCATGAGCGAGCGCGCTGCCTGGCTCGGGCCCATATTGGTGCCGTAGCAGAAGACCGTCGCCAGGTAGCGGACGATGGCGTCCTCAAGTTTCGTTTCGTGCCCGGAGATAGGACCGAAGGGACCGCTCCAGCGCAGCCAGTGCTCGGTGTCGGTCAGGATGTCGAGGAGATGCTGCTCCGGCATTAGTTCGGCCAGACGTGCTTCCAGCTCACGCGTGCTGGCGGATTCCGTCCTTCGCGGCGGACGCGTGATGATCGCCTCACTGTTCTCGATTCGAACCAGCTTGTTCTCGGGTAAGCCTTCGTCAGTCGCCGTGGCCACGCCATCAAGCCAGGTGCGCACGTGCTCGACGAACGCTTGCCTGTCGACTGGCACACCAGCGGTCGCTCCGTAGTCGGCGACGCGTTCGCGATAGGTCTCCCAGCTAACCAACTGCTCGCGGTAATCAGCGAATGTGTCGCTGCCAACGATGCACAGGTCGCCGGCTTTGAGCTCTAGCATCAACTGTGAGAAGACACACGGTTCGAAGTGACGGCGCCTTACCCGTTCAGGAAACGCGTCCCATCGAGGCTCGTCGGTCATGAGGCGCCACCAGCCGTCAGGGACCCAACTCAGGTCCAGCAGCGGAATAGGGCGCGACTTGCCACCTACGCGTTCAGTGCGCGTCATCGACGAATTCTTCACACGCCATGGCCAGAGACTGCGAGCTGCAGCCAATACGTACCGCGATGCACTCCAAAGAATCCTGAGAGAAGAGCCGGAGCGCGGTGGCACCTGAAGCCGCACTCGGCCATGCTTTGGCTAGAGGCGGCTGGTCCTGTCTCAGCGGTGCTCTACATTCCTACAGACACCACTGACGCCCGTCTCATCGAACTCTAGCTGCACGGCAGGGCCGCTCACTTCAGCGCGCGTATCGTGCCAACATCGAGTTTTTGTCACCTTCGTCGCCAGATCGCTGCGCACCGTCACGGCGTCGACACCAAACGCCATGACCTCAATTCCTACAATTCCGGCTTTTTGCCGCCGTTTTCCTTTGCCGCAGCCTTCTCGCCGAAATAGAACCCGATAACCGGACCCACCAGCGCGATGATGGGGGTTAGCAAGCCGGTCGTGAACCGAAGGACCTCTTCGTTTTGGTCAACGTGCAGTCCGTACTGCAGGAGGCCGAACCCTACGACGACGCCGAGCACTACAACCAAGCCGTAAGTAACCCACCTTCGAACGTCCTCGCGAACAACATCCACGTCGAAAGGCTCCGTGACGGGCTCGGCGACTGGCGCTATTGAGGGAGCTGCTCTTCTTGCTCAGCGAAGTCCGGCCCCTCCGCTGGCTCACCTGGTGCCACCGTCGGACTGGTTGTACGGCGTACGGGCCGCGTGACTGCTTGCGTGCGCCGCGTCGGGTGCACGAAATGCCTCGAAAGCCATGCGAGCCCTAGCAGGGGTAGCGCCCGTTAGCGACAACGCTTACTGGGAGCCACGCGACGACGAGCAGCAAGCCGCAGCGGCCTCTAGGCGATCTCGATATCGCCGAGGCCGGGTATCGGCTCGGGCGCTGGTAGATCTCTAGGTTCACCCCAAGGTCCTTGGGGAATAAAGGGCAAACGTTCAATCGGAGGTAGCGGCTGATCGGAGAGCGGTTCCGACGTGAAATCTACTTCTTCATCGGTCTCACTACTGGACACGCCCCAAGCCGCGCCTCCTCACATGTCAGCCAATAAACAGCAAGTGCAGTGACTTATCGGAACCCGCTGGACCTCTGTCGCGACGGCGGCAGATGTGAGCCCTTCCGGTGGGATCACTCGGGCAACACCAGCGACTGCGCCCGCCGACGCATTCTGGAACTGGTCGGCGCCGCGCGGCAGAAGCACCAGCGGGAGGCCCGCCGCCAGACTGGCAAGCATCGTGCCCGAGCCAGCGTGGCAGACGACGAGGCTGCACCGCCGCAGCACCGCCGACAGGGGCAGCCACCGCTCGAGATGCACGTTCTCGGGCTGGGGGCCGAGAGCAGAGGGGTCATTGTGTTGGCCGACCGTCGCCACGACAACAACCCGGAGCGCTGCCAGGCCCTTCAGAATGATCGCGAAGAATTCGGGCCGGCTGAAATAGTCGACAGTTCCCAGGCTGACATATACGACCGGACGCCGGTCCAGCATGAGGCCTTGCAAGTCGGCGGGGAGACTGGCGTCCGGCATGCGGACGATATCGAGGCGCATGGGCTGGAGGCGTCCGACCGGAACGCGGGCTTCAGGCTCCAGGCTCGGCGGCATCGGATGGAGATGCACCTTACCGAAGATCCCCGAATAGGCAGCTGGCTCCAGTCCGCGCGAGCGCCAGAAGGGGATCACGTCCGCAGGATCAGGGACCGTCACTCCAGGCAACGGCACCAGCCCCCACCCTTGGGTCACTGTCCGCAGATTCGCGACCGCGGCAGCGAGCGGTGCTGCGAAATTGGTGCACTCGTGCACCACCAGGTCGGGCTGCCATTCGGCTACGATCCGCTCGAGGTCCACGAGTTTCGCCGGTGCAATGATCTGGCTGAACATTGCAGGGTAGCGTTGCTCGAAAGAAAGTTCCGCAAAGCGGCGATCGGCGAGGCTGACTGCCTCGGCGAACGTCGGGCCGGCCGCAAGTGGCGTGACACCCGCGTCGCGCACTGTTCGGTGGAGATCCGAACCTGTCGCAAAGCACACATCGTGACCGGCTCGCACGAGTGCCTGAGCGATGGGCAGAATCGGTCGTACGTGACCCTCCATCGGGAGGGCAGAGCAGAGCACGCGCATGGGTTCCACCTGGTTTCTGATGTCGAGCCGGGCGCCAATCACGTGGGGCCAGGAAGAGGGTATCGAGGGTATCGACGCCGAACGACCATCGCTCCTCAGGTCAGGACAGTACCCCAGCGAACGGGCGAATGCATCTGCCGAAAGGCATGCGTCATCACCAGATCCCGTTGGTGGTGCCGTCGGACATGTTACGGAGCAGCCCATGCTCCACTGCCCACGCGGCGAGCTGCGCCCGCGAACCCAGATCGAGCTTGGCCAACACGTGCTCCACGTGCACCCGCGCGGTGCCCTCCGTGATCACCAGCGTTCGGGCGATCTCCCGATTTCTCAGCCCGCTGGCTGCCAGACGAGCAACCTCTCGCTCACGCGGCGTTAAGCCCTCGAGCGGATCCTCGACCTGCAGAGCATCGTCGGCACCCAGGGCGTAGGCGACCACCGCGGCAGGACGCAAACGCGACGCTCGAGCGCGCATGGATGCGAACGCCTGCTCATCGAGGTGCCGCTCTAGCTCGGTACACACGCGCTCATACACGGTTCGGTAGGGCGGGAGCAGGTCGCTGTCGACGCCCGTGCACAATCCCTCCGCGGCGCCGAGCAGGCGTGCCGCCCGCGCCCACCGAGTGCGACCCAGCGCCACTCCGGCAAGCACCACCGCACATGTTCCGAGCGACGTCAAATCCGACAGGCGCGCAGACTGGAGCGCCCCTTCGCGCAACCGTGCGTCGGCAAGGTCGAGATCCCCTCGTTCCAGGGCTGCTGCGCCGAGAGATGCTAAAACCAGCCCCAGCACGCCCTCGATAGCAAGCGCCTGGGCGATGGTTGCCGGCTGCCGCACCCCGTGCACAACCGCGAACGCCTGGAGGTAGAGCGATTCGGCCTTTGCTGGGTCACCTTGCAGTTGCGCTGCGTTGCCCAGGCCCAACAGCGTCCAGGCAACATCCTCGTGTTGCCCCAGCTCGCGGAATAGGCCCTCCGCTTCACGCAGGAGTGGCACGACCGCCTCGTGTGTCATGTTTCCGTCCACAAGCTCCGCATAGGCCAACTGCAGCAGGGCGTGCGCAGTCCCCCGCCGGTCACCTTGCCGTCGGAAGCGCGCCAGGCTCTCGGTGAGCAGAGGGCGAACCCGCGCGGGCTCGCCCTGGAGAAACAGCACCATTGCCAGCAGAAAGCCGACCGTCGGCCACACCGAGGGCTGCGCGCCAACACTCTGCTCCAGGGCGTGTTCCCACCACTGGCGCATTTCACGAAGGTGCCCTCGAAAGATGCCATAGCGGGTTAGCGCTGTGCCGGCGTCAGCCACCAACGATATGGCGCGGTGATCAAGACACCAGCGAACGGCTTCCCGCAGGTTGTCGTACTCGAGGTCCAGCCGGCGCACCCAGCCACCTGTGGGAGTTGGTGACCGTCGCGGGTCAGCCGTTGCCAGCCAGGTGAGGTAATACGCCGCGTGCATTTGCCGCGCCTGGTCGAGCTCGCCGCTGGCCCACAGTTGCTCGAGCGCGTACTCCCGTATGGTCTCGAGCATGGTGAACCGAGGCTCCGCCCCGGCGTCGCCTTGACGCTGAAGCAGGTTCTTGTCAACCAGCGCGGCGAGCGCCTTCAGCACGGGCCGGTCGGGGCTGGCCACGCTCGCGCCCAGCGTTTCAGCGGCCTCCAGAGTGCAGCCGCCACTGCCTACTGCCAGCCTCTGGAACAGGCACCGGTCGCTCGCGTCGAGCAGGTCGTCGCTCCACGCGATCGTCGCCCGTAGCGTTCTCTGCCGCTCGGGCAAGTCCCGAGCGCCGCCGGCTAGCAGCGGCAAACGTCGGTCCAACCGCCAAAGGAGCAGCTCCGGCGTGAGCACCTTGAGCCACGCCGCGGCCAGCTCGAGCGCCAGAGGCAGCCCATCCAGCCGCGCACAGATGGCCGCCACGGCGCGGGCATTGTCCGGTGTGACGGCGAATGCGGCGCACGCCTGGGCCGCACGCCGGGCGAACAACTGCACCGACCCGCACCGCCGGAGCGCCGGGATCGATACGTCGCCCTCGGCCGGCAGCGCGAGTGGCAGAACCGGGAACTCCTGTTCCTCGTGCACGCGCAGCGCTTCACGGCTGGTTGCGAGCACCGCCAGGTGGGGACAGGTCGCAAGGAGATCGGCGACCAGTTGCGACGCATCGAGCAGGTGCTCGAAGTTGTCCAGTAGCAGGAGCATGCGTCGCGGCCGGAGGTAGGCAGCCAGGACCTCGCGGACCGAGACGCCGGCTCGCTCCCGCACGCCCAGGGCATTGGCGATGGCCGGCGCCACCATGTGCGCGTCCGTCAACGAGGCCAGGAGCACCAGCACGGTCCCGTCCGGATAGGCGTCGGCGCTGGCACGGGCGGCCTCCAGCGCAAGGCGCGTCTTGCCCGACCCTCCCGCCCCGGTCAGCGTGAGAAGGCGGGTGGACCCGAGCAGCCGCCGGACCTCGGCCAGCTCACGTTCGCGCCCGACCAAGGGGCCCGATGAGACCGGCAGCGAGGGTGGGCCCGCTGTGTCTGTGACGCCAGAATGGACATTGGGACGGGCTCCGGCGAGGAGAGTTGCACGCCCACCCTCGTCCAGGCCGAGGCCAAGCGAGAGCCGCCGCACCGTCGATGGGCGGGGCGACCGTCGAGCGCCGCGCTCGAGATCGGCGATCCCGCGTCGGCTGAGGCCAGCGCGTTCGGCGAGTTCTTCCTGCGAGAACCCTGCCTCCAGGCGGAGACGTTGCAGCAGGACACCGAAGGTGTTTGACCCCTGCGCGTCGCTGGTCATAGGAACTGGCCCGTCCGCGGCATCGTACCGCAGCGTCCGGCGCCCGCCATAAGTGGTCATTGCGCACCGGATGCGTACAGGCGGCGGCTGGTGCCGCTAGCGGGCCTGCCGCAAGCTCGGGAGCATCTTTGTTGTGCAGGAGGGCTGCGGCCATGACAGCGCAAGCGCGGCCAGAAATGGCAGCAGGACTCGGGGACTCGACAGCGGAGTCCGAGGCAATTCGTGTGATTGAGGGCAAACGGTTACGGGCGCTGCTGCAGAAAGACTTTGACACTGCGGGTCAGCTGCATGCCGATGATTTCCAGCTCATCACGCCCTATGGGGACCTGTGGTCGAAGGAGCAGTATTTCGAAAACCTCGCTTCGGGTCAGACCATCGAGTACGTCGCGTGCGAACCGGGCCCCATCGACGTGCGGTTCTACGGTGAAGCAGCCGTCATCCGCTACCTGGCTCACTGGCAGGTCCGCCTCGCCGGAAAGACAAGTGATGTCAGCGCCTGGCATACCGACACCTATGAGCGACGTTACGGGCGCTGGCAGGTCGTGTGGTCCCAAGCCACGCCGGTTCACCAATCGCAAATGGTGGAGCCGGTTGATAAGAACGCTTGAACGGAGGCCGCCGACTCCGACTTAGCCGCGGCGTGATCGGAGGGCAACGGGTTGTCTCAACAACGCGACCGTCAGCATGGTCGTCGGCAGCGAGGTGCTGAACGGAATGCGCGGTGGCTTTGGCACTGCCGGACAGACATCTCGCGCGGCGACGCGTGGCCGCTCGGGCCGCACACAAATCCGGGTCAGGACATCATTTTGGGAAAAATGTACGGTAGGACCGTCGGTTGGCTGTTGGCCAATGGCGCGGTCGCCTCAGCGGTCGCGCGCAGTTCGCGTCGTTGACCTGGCCGGCGCGCCGCATCAGACGTCCAGCGGTACTCGCCGGTCAATACGATGTGCTCCCAGGCCAAAGGCGAGAGGTGCTGGAGCAGTTCGTCGGGTACCGCTAAGCCGGCGGCGCTTAGCGTGGCGACCGCCTGTTCGAGGTACACCGTGTTCCAGTACACGATGGCAGCGACGACGAGATTCAATCCGCCGGCGCGCAGCCGCTGATCATCGAACGTGCGATCGTGGACCATACCGCGGCGCTGAAAGCACACCGCACGACTGAGCGCGTTCTTCGCCTCACCCTTGTTCAAGCCAACGGTGACGCGCCGACGGAGCTCGGGGCTCTGCAGCCATTCGAGCATGAACAGCGTCCGGTCAATGCGGCCGAGCTCGCGTAGAGCCAACGCCAATCCATTCTGACGCGGGTACGAGGCCAGCTTGCG
>JAFAOS010000126.1 GCA_019247515.1 Chloroflexota bacterium
CATCCGCGCGACGCTGCTCTGCCTCGGCAAGCTGGCGTGCCGCCTCGACCTCGCGGCGACGCTGCGCCTCGCGGTCGGCGGCTTCCGATTCGGCCTCATCTCGCGAGGCTTGCAGAAATGCGTTCTCCTGAGGATTGAGGTCCTCGGTGTGCGCCGCCGCCCATTCGACCGCCTGCGTGAGACGCGCACCGCGGTACAGGCTGCCGCTGTCCTCGCCGAGACGCCGCCACTCGCGAGCCGCCAAGCTCAACTGCCGATGAACCCGCAGATCGGCGCGGTCCTGGTTGAGCCATTCACGCAACCTGGACCATTCGCGGATCAGCGCTTCGTGTGCTACTTCAGCCGTGGCGTCGCCCAGAGCGATTAGCCGCGCCTCGGCAAGCGTGCGAAGCACGGCGCGCACGTCCGCCTCCTCCGCCGGCACGCGGATGAGCTCGTCAAGAGTGGCTCGTCGGCGCGTGTCCTGCGTTCCCTCGCCCAGTTCGGTCAGCTGCAGGAATACGCGGCGAGCGATTGACTGCTGGCTCGCACTGAGGCGCTGCCTGTAGACCGTCTCCGCCGTCTGGGCAATGGCGCCGTGTACCCCGCCTGACGCGGTATAGCCCGCCAGGCTCAGCAGGCGGCCTTTGCGGCGGTGCCAGGTCTCGAGCAGCGCGTGCGATAGCAGCGGCAGCGCGCCCGGCTCGTCGCCCACGTCGCGGAGCAACAGCTCCACCAGACCCTGCTGCAGCTCCCAGCCACCGTGCGCGGCCGGGGCCTCGATGGCACGGCGCAGCTCCGCTGCGTCCAGAGGACCGACATACTCCTGGTGGCTGCCGATGGCTCGGCGCAGGGACGGAAAGTCGCCGCACTGGGCGTAAAAGTCCGCCCGCAAGGCGATGACCACGCGGACGTTGCTGCCGTCCTCAGTTGCGCCTAGCAGGTTATCGACGAGCGCCTCGCGCTCGAACGGCTCGTCGCACAGCGTAAAGAGCTCTTCGAACTGGTCCACCACCAGCACGACGTCGGCCGCGCCGCTTGCGCGCAGGAGACGTTTCAGTCCGTGCGCGTCGCGCGTGAGCTCCCGGAGCGCCAGCGACGGCGGACGCTCGACTGCGACTGCCAGCGCCTGGAGGGGACGCGCCGTTGGCGTGAGCACACACACGCGGCTCGCGCGTCGCAACGCAGGCACCAGACCCGCTCGCACCACGGACGACTTGCCAGAGCCGGACGCGCCGATGACGGCCAGGAAGTGCTCCTGGCGGATGCGGCTGAGCAGTTGCTGGCTCAGGCGCTCGCGGCCGAAGAACCGGTCCGCGTCGGCTTCGTCGAAGTAGTGCAACCCCTGGAACGGCGGCACGCCGGGCGCGGGGGCATCGTCAATGGTGATCGCGCGCGGAGGTGGCCCGATCTGCACGTCATCTTGCCGCAAGCGCTCGTACAATTGGCGCGTCTGCACTGACGGTTCGACACCCAGGTCGTTGAACAGCGCTTCGCGGCACCGCTGATAGACTGCCGCCATCCGAGCCCGATCGCCCAGTTCGGCATGCGCGCGCATCAGCGCGCGGTAACCCGGCTCTGGAGCATGGCCGAGCGCTACCCAGCATTCGCCCCATTCGAGGACTTCGGGCCAGCGGCGTTCCCCAAGCAGCCCATCGAGCAGCCGCTGCATCTTGTGCTGGAAGACCGAATCGAGACGCTCCCGTTCGAGGCTGACCCAATCGTCATAGAAGCCAGGCAGTAGCTCACCCCGATACACCCTTACGGAATCTCCGAGCTCCTGGAGTGTGTCGCCGCCTCGCGCGAGCTGGGCCACATCCAGCCAGTAATCCGCGCCCGCGTTGAACGTAACGGCCAGGTCGTCGGTCAAGAGATAAGGAGTGGCAAGCTCGTCGGGCTCGATCGCCTTGCGGATGCGCCAGAGCGCGTGTCTCAGGCTGTTACGCGCGTTGTCGTCCTCCGCATCCGGCCAGAGCATGCCCGCCAGTTTTTCGCGGCGGTGGGCGGTACCCGCGGTCAGAGCCAGGTAGGCAAGCAAGGACTGGGTCGGGCGTGACGGCAGCAGCACCGCCACTCCATTCAGACGTAGTTCGAATTGGCCCAGGGCCCGGATTTCGAGCATGTGCCCCCCGCTTGCGCGGGCCAGTATGCCAGGGATGTGCGACCCCGGCCGGCTTGAACACGCTGAGTTAACGCCGCGGAACACATTGAGATTTGCTCAGGGTGTGAGGCTGTCGCCATCCCCAAGACACACGGGAGGTCGCTATGCCCCGCGGTTCGTTCCTACAGACGGGTCTCGACCCGCTTGGTGCCGGCGCCGTCTTCGTCTCAATTGCCGCGCTCATCACTATGACCATGGCCTTACGCGCCCCGGCACCCCCACCGTCCACACCGCCACATGCGCCTTTGACAAGTGTCGTCGACCTTCACCACCCGGTTGACCGACACGATGACGCCACCCTCCAACGCCTCGACGCGCTGCCGATGGGGGGCGATGTTCACCACCCGGTCGACCGGCGCGATCCATAACAGACATCGCCACGAGCGCAGTCGGCCGATCGGCATACATGGACGTCAGCTGATCGGTCGGCCCGCGTACGGCCGCGAGCGGGCTCGCTATTCCCGGGATGCGGGCTACCATGGCGTTCAGGACTTCGTCGGTGAGTAGCACACAGACCTTCGTCCTCGCTCAATCGCCACGGGCCACGCCGCCGGGCTGGCGCACCCGCGAGCGGCTGCTCGGCATCGGGCTGCTGTTACCTGCACTCGTGCTGATCTTCGGACTGGTCCTCTATCCGTTTGTCTACGACGTATGGCTTTCCATGACCGCGTCCTCGTTGACAACGTCGGGCGACTTTGTGGGCCTGGCGAACTTCGCCGCGTTGCTCGGGAACCGCGAGTTCTGGATAGCTGCTCGCAATTCCGCCACCTACACCCTGCTGACCACCGCGCTGCGTCTGGTTCTGGGGCTCGGCATGGCGTTGGCACTCTGGCAGATTCGCCGCGGCCGCGTGCTGGTGTTCCTGGCGCTGTTCGTGCCGTGGGTATTTCCGGCCGCACTGACGGCGGTGGCGTTCTACTGGCTCATGTCGCCGCCGTTCCACACCTTTTACACGATGGACTTGCTTGCGGTGCGTTGGGCGGTCGCTGACTTCGTCGGAGAGGACATCTGGGGCGTCCTGGCGGTTGCGTTCCACGATGTGTGGCGCAGCTCAGCATTCCTCGCGATCTTCCTCCTGGCTGGCTTCAATAGCATTCCTGGCGAACAGCTCGACTACGCCGCCCTCGAGTGCAACAGCCTGTGGCGTCGCTTCTGGCTCGTCATCGTGCCGTGCGCCCGCCGCTTCCTCGTGTTGGGCCTGCTGCTCAGCCTGATCCTCAGCTTTCTGGACTACATCAGCATGTTCGTCCAGACCGGCGGTCGGATTACGTGGCCGCTGATCGGCACGCTTGCATACCAGGAGAGTTTTCTCAACGGCCGAGCCTCCGTCGGGTCGGCGGCCACGCTCCTTCAGCTGCCCGTCTGGATCGTGATCCTGTGGATCGGTTTCCGGCTGTTCGAACGAGAGCCACGCGGAGCGCCCGCGCGCGAGGTCGGAGCCAGCTGGACTGGACCGGCCGCGTGGGACCGGGGCGTGCTCGGACGGACGACTGGATCCACTTCGCGAATGCGGCAACCAGGCGCCTGGCGCCGGCGACTGCGGCCGCTCGCATTGGCGGTCGCCGGCGTCACGATCACGGCATTTGCGGTTTTTCCGATCTGGTGGATTTTCCTTCAGGCGGTGAAACCCATCTCCGAAGATCAGATTGGCAACCCTTTCTGGACCTGGGCGCCCACTCTGGACGGGTTTGATGAAGTCATCCACGGGCGAATGGTGCCGCAGTGGCTGTTGAACACCGCCATCTTGTTGGTGGTAGGCATCACGCTGACCCTGGTGGCCAGCATGCTCGCGGCGTATGCCCTCGCGCGCTTGCGCGTGCCCGGCGCGCGGTGGATCGCCCGACTGTTGCTTGCAAGCTATTTCCTGCCTCAGCCGCTCGTGTTGATTCCGATTTACCAGGTCTTTTTGTGGCTGCGTCTGGATAACACGCTCGCGTCGGTGATTTTGCTCGACCAGACACTGACCATTCCGTTCGCAACATGGTTGCTGTTCACGTATTTCGAAGGCTTGCCGGCTGACGTCGAGGAGCATGCGACCCTGGATGGCTCACGCTGGACGGTGTTTCGGCACATCGTGGTGCCGATGAGCGTGCCGGTGCTGATCGCATGCGGCATCTTCACCGCGGGGGTGATGAGCAGCGATTTTGTCTACGCGGGCCTGCTGCTGGTCCATGACCAGGTCAAGACGATCGCCGTCGGCCTTGGCTTGATCGGCCTGAGCCTCGACGAGTTCAACTCGATCACCGGCGGCATTGGCGCCACGGCGGCGCCGCTGGTCATCGCCTGCGCCGCTTTCGCTCCAGCGTACGTGCGCGGGCTGACCGCCGCGATGATCGAGGGCTCGTAGAAAACTACGCGTTGTTGTACTTGTCGTAAATAGGCTTGAGGCGGTTCGTCGCTTCCTTGACCGTGTCGTCGAGCGAGGTATTTCCTCGCACGTAGATGCCAATGACGTCAGGAATGTGGTAATTAGCGAGAACTTCCTGCGCCGCGGCGTTCGGCGGCCCAGGATAGCCGAAGGTGTGGATCCTGTCGTCACCTCGCCAGTCCTGCAGTAGCTGGAGCTTCGGGTCATCGCCGATAACCGGCATCGGCTTCTGGAAGAGGTTCTCGAAGAACGGCATGTTGTACCCGGTGGAAGCGGTCGCCGCGTCCTTCCAGATGTCGAGGTAGTCATGCAGGAACGCCTTGGCCGCCTCCTGATTCTTGGCGAATTGCCAGACGGCGTAGAAGTCGACGTCCACCATGTCATGCGCGCCCGCGGACCCGTTCAGGATCTGACGCAAGCTGATGCTGTCGTAGAGCTTCTGCGCATCCGGATCCGGCTTGTCTGGTGGTGGCTGGATGCTGCGCAGCGAACTGATCGCATCGTGAATGAAGCTGCCTTGCCCTGACCCGAGATAGCGATTGTCGGAGACGTCGTCCCAGGCGAATACTTCAGGCTCGTTGGCTTCCTGGTAAAAGGCCTTGGCAAAATCGAGGAAGTCACGGAATTCTTTGGTGTCGACGTTGAGCGTCTTGCCATCCTGCTGAACTTCGCTGGCGCCCATGCTCCACATGATGGCGCGCCAATTGTGGTTGGAATCGTTGCAGTGCGAGATGGCCAGACCCGCGGCATTCCCGCTCTTTTGTTTCAACTGTCCGCTCGCTTTGCGGACGTCGTCCCAGCTCGCTATCGTGGGACTTCCGATGGTCGCCATGAGGTCGTCGCGCACCATCGGCGAAATGCAGATGTAGAAATCGGGCACGGCGCGCCACACGTTGTTGACCATGCCAAGGTTCTTGGCAATCGTGGTGGCCGGGCCATACTTCTCGACGGCAAAGTTGACCGTGTCAGTGAGGTCAACCAGCTGCTGCTCGTAGCGGTATGTCTGAACCTGCGCCGAAAACTGGATGATGTCGTGGCCAGCCTTGGCCGCGGACTCGGCCGCCAGGCGCGCGGGGAGGTCGAGGTTGTTGATGTGGTCGACCGTGACGCTGACCTTGTTCTTGGTCCCCCAGTCCTGGGCCATCTTGTCGAACCACGTGTCGTAGGCCGGAACGAAGTGGCTCCACTGAAGGATCGTCAGCTCGCCGCTCAGATTCTGACCGACGGCTGGGGCGGTCGTGGCCGCGGCCGGCGCAGCGGCGGCGGCGGTTGTCGGCGCTGCGTTCGCCGTCGTCGGTTGGGGTGCTGCCGCAACGGTCGGTTGCGCGGCCGCGGCCGGCGCGCTCGTCGGAGCTGGCGCATTGGGACTGCTGCACGCCGCGCTGAGTCCAAATCCCGCGGCACCAAGTCCCACCGCACGCAGGAACCAGCGCCGGCTGACGCTCGTCGGTTGTGCCTGTTGATTGTTGACAGCTTCCACTACTCCCCAACTCCTTTCGAGAATCGCTATTTGAGTGCGCCGCCAGTAATGCCTTCGACAAAGTAATCGAGAAAAAAGTTGTAGAGGATTGCGACAGGAATACCAGCGAGCAAGGCGCCGGCCATCAGCGATCCCCAGAAATACACGTCGCCACGGATCAGATCCGTCGGTATTCCTAGCGTCACGGGCTTCTCCGTCGAGCTCGAAACGAAGGTCAGCGCGTACACGAATTCCTGCATTGCCAGGGTGAAGGCAAAGATCGCCACGGTCATTATTCCTGCCAGGCTCAACGGCAGCACGACGCGAACAACGGCCTGCCACCGGTTGCAGCCATCGACGAGCGCCGCTTCCTCGATCTCCAGTGGAACAGTCCGGAAGAAGCCTGCCAGCAGCCACAGGCAAAAGGGGATGGTAAAGGTTGGGTAAACGACGACCAGACCCCACTTGGTGTTGTACAGCCCGTGACCGGCGAGTATCTGTGCTAACGGCAAAAAGAGGATCGTCGGCGGCACCACATACGAAAGAAAGACGCCGATGCCGATGTGCTCGGCGCCGATGAATTTCAGCCTCGCGAGCGCGTACGCGGCGGGGATGCACACGACCAGCGTGATCAACACCACGCAGCTCGAGATCAGGAAGGTGTTACCGAGCCAGGTTGTGAACTTGGTGGCGGTGAAGAGATAGACGTAATGATCCAACGTCAGCGGCTGCTGAAACCAGAACGGGATCGTGCTTGGATTGACGAGATCACGGTCCGCTTTGACCGACGTCATGAACATCCAGAAGACGGGGAATACCGCGATCACCACAAAAAAGGCGAGGGCGATCCACGCTGCCCCGTTCTCGACGAGCTTCCTGGTGTTGACCCGCGCGCGCCTTCGCGTTGGGAGCACGGCCGAAGTGGTGGCTGCCATCAGCTCAGAAGTCCCTTCGGCGCAGCATGCGCAACATGAGCACGACCATCAGCACGAGCAGCGGAAGCATGAACAGCGCGATGGCCGATCCACGCGCGAGGTCGCCGCCGACGATGCCGACGCGGAATGCGAGCGTCGGCAAGATTTCCGTCGCGTTGATCGGCCCGCCGTTGGTGAGCAGGTATACGACGCTCAGGTCGGTAAAGGTAAAGACGACGTCGAAGGTCAAGCCCACGAACAGGATCGGGGCAATCATCGGCACGATGATCGCGTGCCAGCGGCGTTCCCAGTTCGCGCCGTCGACTTTGGCCGCGTCGATGATTTCAGGAGGGATGGAGGTCAGACCGGCCAGGACGATGATCGCCGTGAACGAAAATCCACGCCACACGTTGACCGTCATGACCGCGATCATCGCGTAGGTCGGGTCACCGAGCCAGTTCGGGGCCGGTGAATGGATCAGGCCCAGGTGCAGCCCCACCCAGTTCACGACGCTGAACTGCGGATCGAACATGCCGAACTTGAACGCCAGCACGCTCAGCGCGATTGGCAGGGTCCACGGCAGCATCAGGAATCCGCGGATCACTCTGCGCGCCGGGAAATGACGCAGCAACAGGAACGCTAACGCGGTGCCGAGAACGCCCTTTACCACGCCCGAGCCGAAGGTGAAGATGAAGGAGTTCAACAGGGCCTTCTGGAATTGCGCATCGCCGACGATGTTGGCGTAGTTCCGCAGGCCGACGAACGTCGCCACGTTCTGCTCCACGCTGGCGTTGCTGAGGCTGAAGTACAGGGCGAGGAAGAACGGATAGCCCAGCAGTGCGACCATGTAGACGACCGCTGGCGAAACCAGCAGGTAAGGCGCCAACGAGTGAGCGCCTGGCCAGCGGCGGCGGGCCGACCGCGTTGGCGCGACGCCGGCCAGGCGCTGCTCAACGCCGACTGCCATCAGGTCCTCCCGCGATCGCGACGTCGCCATCTCTCCGACCCCGTATTTCAACGATACCGCACCCGCATTGTACGCACATTTCAGCGGACGCGATCCCGCCGGTGCGGCATCATGACCACCGTGCGCGAACTCACCGCCAGTCTTGACTGGACCCACCAGGGCACCGGGCTCTTCCTGAGCGCTCTGGCTCGCATGCCCGATGACGCTCTCGACGGGCCGAGCGCCCTGCCTGGCTGGACGGGGCGCCACCTGCTGGCCCACGTCGCGGCGAACGCCGAGGCGCTCCTCAACCTGGCGCACTGGGCAGCGACCGGCATCGAGACGCCGATGTATGCCTCCCCACAGCAGCGCGACGCCGATATCGGCAGCGGGGCTCGCCGCTCGCCTGGCGAGCTCCGCGCGTGGGTGGAGGAGTCGGCCAGCCGGCTCTGGACAGCGCTCGGCGCGCTCACCGACGCCCAGTGGTCCCAAACCGTCCGCACCGCCCAAGGGCGGCTCGTAGCCGCGACGGAAATCCCGTGGCTGCGCGCGCGCGAGGTCATGGTGCACGCGGTCGACCTCGACCCAGGTCTCGACTTCGCCGCATTGCCACGCGGCTTCCTGCTTGCGCTCGTCGAGGACATTGTCGAGCGACGCTCTAGCGGTGACCAGCCGGCCCTGGTTCTGGCCGCCGACGCCGGCGCGCATACGTGGTCGGTGCTCGGCCGAGGCGAACCCATCCAGGTGACCGGATCCCTCGGCGGCGTGGCCGCGTTCCTGGCGGGTCGCCCGCGAACCGACGTACGCGCAGCGGTCGGCGCCGTTCCGGAGCTCCCACCCTGGCTCTAGCCTCGCAGGTCGATGAAAAAACCTGCGTTCGTCAGAGGGTGCTAGCTCACGTTTGTGGCCGCCAGCTTTCGAAGTGCCGCCAATTCTTCTCTGAAGAGGAGCAGACTTTTTCAGCAACCCACGCGCGGGTTCGTGCAGTGGATCGAGACGCTGCGACGCAATGAACTGTACGACGCCGAAAGCACCGTGCCGGACTCCGATGAAGAAGCGGTGCGGCTGATGACGGTCCACGGCTCGAAGGGACTCGAGTTTCCAATTGTGATCTTGAGCGGCCTGGGTGGTGGTGGCCGCCCGAGTGACGGAGTGGAGGTACTGCCGGACCGCCTGACCGCGCTGGCGGAGGGCGTGCGGTTGCTGTATGTGGCGGCGACACGCGCACGTGAACACCTGGTGCTGTGTCTGTTCCACAGCACGAAGTACGGCAAAGGCTCGCATGCCGCGGCGATCTATCAGCGCCTGCCAGAACTGGGGGCGGCGCGGCCAGTCGACATTTCCCTCGCGGACCTGGAGCTGCAGGCAGCGGTTGGGATCCAGCCGCGTGCAGAGTGTCCGATCGTGCGGACCCCCGCGGAGCAGGAGGCGGACGAAGCCGCGTGGCTGCAGCGCCGCGCCTCCGCGCTGGCAACGCTGGGCGTCAGGCAACATGCCACGCCGAGCGGGCTCGCACACACAAGGCTGCCGGCTGACGCTGACTCTGATGCTGTGGAGAGCCCGCATGACGCCAGTGACACGGAGGTCTCGCCAGCGCGGTCGCGACCACCCCGAGCGGCGACGGGCCTTGGCCTGGCCGTGCACGCCGTGCTGCAATGGCTCGACCTGAAGTCGCTCGCCAACCTCGAGGCGCTGGCCGCCTGGAGCTCCCAGGAGTACGCCCTGGACTCAACCTCCAGCTCAGAGGTCGCCAGATTGGCTCGAAACGCCGTCGAGAGCGCCCCGGTCCGCGAAGCCGTATCCGCCGCGCGGTACTGGCGCGAGGTGCCGCTCAGCGTGGTCATGGACGGCGTGCTGATCGACGGCACCATCGAGCGCGCCGCCAGCTACCGCTTCCAAGGGCGCACCTACGCCGAAGCCGTGAGACGCACCACCGCCCGGCGCGTTGAGCGCGTGCACTTCGTCTTCGCCGCCGCCCACGCTGATTCGGCAGTCGTGATCACCGAAACGGACGTGTCGGCGTGTGAAACAATGCGCCGGCCATGACTGGTCTGGACCGCGCTGCCTTGCTCGAGGCCGCTGGCTATGTCGACCGCTGGATCGCCTATCGCCGCCAGCAACGTGATGTGCCGGGCCTGGTGGTCGCCATCCGCCACGCCGACGAGCTCGTCTTATGCCAGGGCTACGGCCACGCCCACCTCGATCCGCCCAGCGCCATGACGCCTGAGCACGTCTTTCGCGTCGCGTCGCACTCCAAGATGTTTACCGCCACGGCGATCATGCAACTGGTCGAGCAGGGCAAGTTGCGGCTCGACGACCGCGCAGCCGCGTACGTCAGCTGGTTCAAGTCGGACGTTACTCTTCGCCAGCTCCTGAATCACGCCGGCGGCGTGATCCGCGACGGGCTCGACGCTGACTTCTGGCGCGTCGAGCAGCCCTTTCCGGATGTCGCCACGCTGCGCGCGCTGGCGCCCGACGCCAGTATTCTGCCGCCCAATTCGAGCTTCAAGTACAGCAACATCGGCTTCGGCCTGCTCGGGCAGGTCATCGAAGCGGTAAGCGGCACGCCCTACAACCAGTTCGTCCAGGAGCACATCGTTCGCCGTCTCGGACTGGCCAGCACCGGCCCCGAGCTCGTCCGCGACGTCCTCGAGCAATGCGTGACGGGCTATACGGGCAAAGTGCTCGGGGTGCCGCGCCGGGGGGTGCCCACCATCAACACGCGCGCACTGTCGCCCGCGACCGGCTTCTACTCGACGGCGGAAGACCTGTGCCGCTTCGCAGCGGCGCACTGGTTTGGCGACGAAACGCTGCTGAGCGACGCCGCCAAGCGCGAAATGCAGCACGCGGCGTGGACGATCGAACAGTCCGAAGAGCGCTACGGGCTCGGTTTTATCGCCGAGCGCATCGGCGAACGGGAGACGGTCGGCCACAGCGGCGGGTTTCCGGGCCAGTCGACGCGCACGCTCTTCGATCCGATCGACCGGCTCGTGGTCGTGGTCCTGGTCAACACCAGCGGCGAGGATGGCCGCGCTGGGCCGCTGGCCGCCGAGGTCGTGCGTTGCATCGATTTCGCGCAGCGCTGGCCGGGTGGTTCGAGCTCGGACCTGGCGCGCTACACGGGTCGGTTTGCCAACGTTGGCGGCGCGGTCGACATCGTGGCGTTCGGCGGGAAGTTGTTTGGACTGGCGTCGGAATCTGATAGCCCTTCGAAATTCGCCTGGGAGCTCGAGGTTATCGATGCGGACCGACTGCGTATCACGAAGTGCGGCGGTTTTGGCTATCCCGGCGAATCCATCCTTTACGAGCGCGACGCCGGCGGTGACATCCAGCGCATCATCACGGGTGGCGTCAGCATGTATCCCGAACCAATTTTTCGCCAGCGCTATGCCACCGAGCCCCACTGGCGGCCGGCCGCGTTTGCGTGATCTGCTAGCCGCCGGGCCCAACCAGCACGCGAATGAGTGGACCAGGGGAGGTTGAAGGATCGAGTGGGTTACGCTCCCTCGCCGTCTGGACGAAGCGGTCCGCGTCCGACTGCAGCATCAGACCTTCCGCAACGCGCGCCTCGCATGTTGCCCGCACCGCCTCGACGTATGCCTCATGGCTCGGATAGCGCTCCTCGATCGAGGGCCGCGGGTCGCCGTTCGCGAGCCGCTCCGCACGCGTCCGCGCAAACGGGACGAAGCACCCGGTGTTCCAGAACTGGTCACCTTCGGCATACCCCTTTTTGCGGAGAGACCAGCCATTATACGTGCCCAGCGGCACCTCGACATCCGGATAGCGCAACCCCGCCAGCGTGTTGCCGTCACCGTCCACTTGCGGCACCCGAATCGGGTATTCCAGGTCGGCCACCGGTTTGGGCGGAAATTCGCTGATGATCCCGTGGGTGTCAAACTCCGGACCATAATCGTGCCGCGGCAACCGGCTGGCGTCCTTCGGCAAGTTGAGGCCAGGGATTTGTGGATAGCGCGCCAGCGCGTCGCCTGGTTGTACGAGCGTTCGTTCCGCAGCGCGCGGCAGCAGCGAGAGGGGCGGCGCCACGCCGTCGGTCGCCCAGCGGTCGAGCAACACCAGCGCGGCTCGGCGGTAAGGCGCCGCCGACATGTCGTTCGCGCTCACCTGACCGATCCAGATCGGATCGTCGACCGGGCGGGCCATGTGCGGCGTACCAGTCAGGTGATACATGCGCGTGTTCTCGGGCAACTCCACGTCGCTGCCGTCGCGACAGTCCGTATGCGTCAGCGAGACGTGGCGGACCCAGTAGTCACCCTCGGTGTGGGTGTGAATTACGAGTGGGTCTGTCGCCGGACGCTTCCACAAGCCGTCCCGTTTGTCGCTGAACGGATCGGGGATGGTGGCGAACGTGAACGGATAGTACTCTGCCGGCCACTGGTGTTCCTCGTGTTGACGGGGATAGCGGCCTACTTGCGGGAACCGAATGTTATGCAGGAGCCGACCGCTGCCGGTATGCGTGTGGACGCCGTCGAAGATGCGCCGCCCGTCGGCGTCCTGGTTCCAACCCTCGTACACGTACTCCCGAATGACACGTCCGCTGAGCGAGACGCCAGTCGCGTACATCTTGTCGACGTGGCCAGCGAGCGGATTGCCCTGAACGCCGTATCTGAAAAAGGACATGAGGTCGCGGACGCCGAGAAACCCCAGACCCGTTAATCGGGAACCTTCGGTCTCGTAGATCAGCTCGTAAATCCAGCCGGGTTTGAACCCAGCATGGATGTACAGGTCCACGTTCGACGGATTCACCACCAGCTGGCCATCGCGCATCTCGGCGCGAGCGAACTCCCACTCCGTGCGATCCAGCGCAACACGCGGCTCGGCTTCGTGCTCGCGCAGCGTGAGCGTGGCGGTGGACGGGTCCAGGACGGGGTACGGCTGCACGTCCTCGCCGCGTTCGGCGCCAGCGCTCACGCCCATCGACAGAATGCCCGGGGCGATAGTGCTGAACTCCTGCCGGATTTTGCCGCGCAGCGGCTTCCCGTCGCGCAGGGCGAACGGCACGCGGGCGACCACGTTTTCGCCCCGATCGATCAGGTCACCCTGCCAGCCGGACCAGATCACGGTATAGCCCAGGTCCATCAGGAAGCCATCACCGGCGTACCCTGGCTTCGTCATGTCCGTACCGCGGCCGTAGTTGAAGGTGGTGATCGCCGCGCGGTTGCCTCGATTGGAGAACTCGTACAACACGCGGCGGTTGCCACGCGTCAATTCGACGGGCTTGACGATGTCCAGTGTCGCCGAGAACTCGACGCGGCCGTCGGCAGTGCGGGGTGCGAGATCGAGGTCGCAGACGAACGGCAGGCCTGGCTCGGCGGGATCAATCGCGAAGTGGACTGTGCCCGAGAGCCGCTCGTAGGGACCCGTGCTTCCGAACGACAGTCCGCCAGCGAACGGCTCGCAGCGGGTGATGTCGAGGCGGAGCTGATTGCGAGGCATGCGGCCATGCTACTCCCGACCGAAGTCGCGGAGCTGCTGGCGATGGCAGCCCCGCTGGAGTTGGAGTCAGCCCGCCCGGTCAGCAGAGCGGTGGTGGCGTGCGGATACAGCGCCTTGGCGGCAATTGCGTTTGCCTGATTGAGGTACGTCGCGCCGTTGGTCAGCTGATAACGGAGCACATTGGCGCCGATCATCACCCCCTGGTTGTAGCTCCACAGGTTGGTGTCGATGGATCCGTCGCTCCAGTCTCTCGATCATGGTTGGTCACGCCAAATCCGGAGCCTTGCTGGACCCAGAATATTCCGCCTGGGCAAACGTGAAAAGCTGCTTCGCCTGATCGAGTGAAGTCGTCAGGCCCATCCGGTACTGCTCGATGAGCGCAAGGGCAACCCACACATTGTCGTCGTGATACTTGTCGCCACCGCCCTGCGAGATCACGTACGAGTCGTACGCGGGCGGGCTCGCATGACGATCCCAGTAGTTCGCCAGCGCGTTGACTCGGCTCTGCACCGCGGAGGCATAACTGGCATTGCCAACGAGATTGCGTGGCACGCCGGCCAGGGCCAGCGTACCGACGAGTGCCCGACTGAACTTCCAGAGGTACGAGTACTGGTTGCCGGTACTCCAGGGGTGGTCCGCGCGTTGGTGGCGCCCGCCGCCTCGACCACACCCTCGGCGGGTCCAAGAGCCGCCGCGACGCTCAGCCCAGTACGCTCGCCGCCAGTCCGGCCACGCGGACCAGTGCCGCGCGCCGAGTCAATCGATCGCCCATCCGTGACTATTCCCCGCGATATCCGATTCTGGTCGCCCGTTGAGACGGCGTCCGAGACGATATCAGAGTCAACCCGGGCAGCGCTCGACGTGGGACTCGAGCGAGCGCAGCAGCGCTTGCCACCATTCGGCCTCGCGCTGGAGGAAGGCGTCCAGCGGGAAGCCATGCCGCGCCGCGTGCTTCGGCGCAATCCTGTCCCAGCCGGTGTGCTCGACCACGACCCGCGTCTGGTCACCGACTGGCTCAAAGCGGATGTGGACCTCGGTCGACTGCTCGGGCGAGAAGCTGGCCGGACGCCATTGGAACGTCAGCTCGGTTGGCGGATTCCACACCATTATCCGCCCGACCTCGTACTCACCGCCGCCAGCCTGCCGCTCCACCAGCCTGCCGCCGGGGCCCGGCTCGAACGCCATCCGACCCGGGCTGGCCGGAGTGAGCTGGAACAGCGCGTTCGGCCGCCACCACTGCCCAATCTCGTCCGTGAAGGCCGCGAAGGCGCGCTCGGGCGAGGCCGCCACCCGCAGCGCGACCAGCACGCGCGAAGCCATGACCCGCTCAGCGGCCCTCGACGTGCTGCTTGAACGACGTGAGCTGCTCCGCCCACAGCGCTTCGGTCTCCTCGAGCCAGTCGCGCAGCTCGGCCATCGGTCCCGGCCGCAGCGAATAGATCCGCACGCGGGCGTCGAACTCGGGATGGCTCTCCTCCACCAGCCCACTCTCGCGCAGCACGCGCAGGTGGCGGCTCATGGCCGGCGCCGGCAACCCGATCGCCTGGGCCAGGTCCCCGGCGCGCCGCGGGCCCTCGCGCAGCAGGTCGATCGCGCGGCGCCGGTCCGGGTCGGCCAGCGCCGCCAGGGTGCGGTCCAGGGCGACGCCGGATTGGCTCACACCCAACCGGTGATCTTGAGACCGCTGACGCGCTCGGCTTCCTCGCGGGACACTTCGCGGATGGTCTGGGAAAAGGTCCAGACGTGCCCTTCCGGGTCCCTGGCGCGGTACGTGCGCGCGCCGTAGAACTGGTCGGCGGGTTCCATGTCGATGGCGGCGCCGGCCTGACGGGCGCGCTCGCAATGTGCGTCCACGTCCGACTCGAGGTCCACGTGCACGTTGGCGGTGTTGGCTCCACCGATACTGGCTGGGCTCCGGGCCCACTCGGCCCACTCTGCGCCGACCATCACGCGCCCGTGGCCGGCGAGGCTCATCTCGGCGTGCATCATGGTCGGGTCTTCGGCGGGCGGCTCGATCAACATGCTGACCTCGAACCCGAAGGCCGTGCCGAGCCAGGCCAGAGCGGCCATGGGGTCCTTGTAGAACACCGCGGGAGTGAACGCCATAGTGCTCTCCTCTTTCTTTCTAGAATATTTCTTTTGACAGGCAAATATTATCCGATCAGAGAATCTTTGCGCAAGCCTCCCTCGTCGGCAGCCAGCTCGCCTACTTCAGTCGCTCTGCGCGACGTCGGGCGGCCAGCAACTGTTGCGCTCTGGAGCTGGTCACAACCTCGCGCGGCGCCTCGACGGGGTGAGTAGCCATCGAAACGGGTGCGGGAAGCGGGCCGCCAGCTGCCTTCTTGGGAACTGGCGGTCGGGTGTCCACATAGCCCAGGCGTCTACGCACGCCAGCGTAGCCGCGACGCACTTCGAACCCCGACAGTCGGAGGCGGCGGACAGCGATGTCCGCGACGAAGGTCAGAATCGCGATCGCCAGCAGGTCCGGCCAGATTGGCCGCGGTGCGCCGGCCGCTGGCAAGTCGTGCCTGAGGGCGTCGTCCACGGTCACGATGCTTCGACCACCGGTGTCCGACGCGAGCGCGTCGAGCAGCATGGAATTGGTATCCAGGTCGCGGTACTCCGGGGAATACGGCACGACGAATCCGCTCGATTGCGTCGACCGCGTGCCGTCCGACTCGTTCTCGGTCACCTCCAGGGTGTACACACCTTCTGACGGTGCGCGAAGGCTGGCCTGATACTCACCGGGAGCGGTCTGCGGCAGCGTAACCTGCTGCGACGTACCGTCCGGCTCCACAACCGCGGCCGACGTTGGCAGGAAATTCACGTACTGACGACCGCCGGCACTCTCCGCGTCGGTCACGGCGTGGAGCGTGATCGTCGCCTGATCGTTGTCGAGGCTCACCGTCACCTGACGATTCGGATCCTCCGGGTTCCGAATCGTACGCTTGACGACCTGTGCCCAGAACGATCCAAACACGCCATTCGTGTCCTGGAGCCAGGGCGCGGACCAGGTATTGGAAACGTCGGACGTCCAGGCCATCACCGTTCCCAGTCCGTCCTGCCATTCCGCAAGCAGCGGGTCGGCAGACGGCGCCGCGAGCACGACGCTGCTCTGCGGCCGCGGCGTGGTCGCCACGTAGCCGCGCACCGCAGGCAGGCTCCGCGGTGCCGATCCGTCCAGATTTGCCAGGACAGGCTCCGAGCTTACTTCGACCGGCTGCGTATCTTGCTCCACAATCGCCGCGCGCTGGAGCTGCTGCGTCTCTTTCAGCACCAGCTGCGGCAGGTTGAATGGATCGCTGCCGTCGTAGTACGCGCCACCGCCCATCTGCGCGATCTGCTGCAACAATTGCGTATCCGCCTGGTTGCCAATTCCAATCGTGCTGATGCTGACGCTCGCCGCCGTCGCCTGTTGCACGGCGGTCGTGTAATCGCCGCCGGGATTCTCGCCGTCGGTGATCAGGATGATGTGTTTGCTTTTGGCATCCACCTGCGCCAGCCCCTGGTCACCCATGAACACGGCGTTCGCGTCCGTGTCGTCACCACCACCAGGCGACATCTGATCGACGGCGGCGGTGATCGCATCCATGTTGCTGGCTGGCGTCGGCTGAATGGCCCACGTCGAGTGGTCCTCGAGCGAGATCACGCCGATCTCGTCGGTGGGTCCCAGCGCCTGGGCCGCCGCCACCGCGGCCTGCCTGGCGAGGTCCATGATCGTCGTGCCGCCGACGTCCTGGCCCATCGACCCCGAGGTGTCGATCGCCAGAACCAGTCCAACGCTGGTCTGCGCCGACGATCCATGCAGGTCGGAGGTGACCGGCAACAGGTCCTCCAGTGGCGTGCGCGCATAGCCACCCGGGCCAAATGCCTGGTCGCCGCCGGTCACGACCAGTCCACCGCCGTGTGACTGCACATAGTTCTTTAACGCGTCCACGCCACTGCCAGTGAACTGGTCAGCGGGTACGTTGACGAGCACGACGCTGGCGTAGTCGTTGAGCGTGTCTGTTTGAAACGGTCCCCGATCCGCGCTCGAGACATCCACTTGCAAGCCAGCCGCCTTCAGAGCGTCAACAAGATAAGAACCCGCCCCAGCGGTGCCTTCGACCACCAGCACACGCGGCGGGCCGTCGACGATCACGTAGGCTCCGCCGGTTTTGTTCTCCGGCCGGGGATCCATATCCGCCTGCATGAGCACCTCGAGCACGTGCGCACCCTGGCGAAGTCCGTCCACCGGCAGAATGAAACGGTTTTCACCCTGGGCGAGCTGCACATCCTGCGAGCCGATCAGCTGCTCGTCGGCCAGGAGTGACAGGCTGGCTGGCATCGCCTGCGTCGCCCGCACCTGGACCGTGGCGGTAAAGCTGTCGCCCTGGTTCAGGTGCGATGGCGCGTCGAGCGCTTCGACCAGCGCCTGAGGGCCAGTGTCGGCGGTGAGGGCAATCGTGTCCAACTGGACGCCAGCCGCATGGGCCAGCGCCGCGGCTTGATCGGCCTGGCCGGCATTCGGGTTGCCATCCGAGATCAGAACCATGCGCCGCACCGCGTCCGGTGGCAGCATTCCCAGCCCGAGCTGGATGGCGCCGTCGATGTCAGTGCGCGAAGGCTGAAGCGTGCTGTCATCCGAGTAGAGCGGTGGCGTGGCGTCGGTTGACAGTGGTCGTTCCACCGTGGCGGTGCCGGCGAATCCGATGATCCCGATTTGATCATCCGGACCCTTGCGCGCCAGTGCCTGGGCAACCAGGTCCTCCTCTTGCGCGCGCTCCGCTGGCGTAATGCTGTCAGAACGATCGAGGAGCAGGACCACGCTCAAGTTGGTGGCGTTCAGTCGCAGCGTTGGACCACTGATCGCCGTCACCAGCAGGACAAGCGTCAACAAACGAAGGACCAGTGCCGCGTGTCGCCGAAAGCTCGGCAAGTACACACGGCTCGACCTCCACAGTATGAACACCAGCACGCAGCTGGGCGCCAGCAACGCGAGGAGGAACGGCTGATCAAAGCTGATTGCCATGTGGAGCACCTGCTGCCGGCAGTATGACCGCGCCACACGACTCGTGTCGCGAAAAGTTGGGCGGCCCGGTTATGATCGATGGATGGCCATGGCAATGTTCGAGGCCGTGCTGGTGGTGGGTGTGGCTTGCCTTGTGATGGCCGCGATCGTCGCGCTGGCTCGTCCATTCGAGCGCTGGAAGCCCGTCGCGATTCGGTTGTCCGTCTTCGGCGCGGTCCTGGCGGTCGGCAGTTTCATTGTAATGCTGGCCGCCGGCGGACTCGGCGGCTGAGACGCCGTTCGGCGGTGCGAAGTCCCAGCGCGTCGCGAGGCTTTAGCCGCCGCCGCCCGTCGCGCGCCACGGCGAGCGCGGCGCGAGCCACTGACGGACCTGATCGGCCTGGTCACGACTGACCGGCACCGGTTTCGACGTCGCGTCCAGGCTCGCCCCGCTGGTGATCTGGCGCGGGTCGCCGAATGATTCGGTGCCATCCGCCGAACGACGAATATCCACACTCCAGAGCTGGAATCCGTTCGCGGTGAGCGCCAGGTACCCCAGCGAATTGCCGTCCGGAGTCCACACTGGATTGGCAATCACGCCGCTGACCACCTGTCGCGGCTCATCCAGTTCGGCACGCCCGTTGCTGACCTGCAGGTCTGCCACATAGAGGTCCTCCTGCGAGCCGGAGCCGCGCGCGACGAAGGCGATCTCCGTCGCGTCTGGCGAGTAGCTGGCCTGGCGCGCCGCCTGGTCCGGCGGTGTCAGCGCAACCGGATATCTCGTCGAGACGTCCAGCCACTGCAGCTGCTCCACCAGCTGCTCGCCGTCGTACGCGTAGCGAGTGAAGATAATCTGGCGCGGGTCCTCGGGACTGACCGTCACATCCTGGTCGCCGCCGCCGTACGCTGGCGGACTTGTGATCTGCACAGGTGCGATCTGTCCGAAGCTCAACTCCCAGACAGCCAGGTCACCCTCACCGGTGCTTGCTTTGTTCAAGTCGGCCAGCGCGTACAGCCGCTGTCGATCCGGCAACAAGACCGGCTGGCTGGTCCAGTGACTCAGCGACGCGCTCGAGCTGACATTGCGGGTGATCGGCCGCGGCGGTCCCTGGCTGGAGGCCAGCCAGAGATCGGAGGCATTGCGCGAGCGCTCGACGAACACCAGCGCATCGTCGCCCAGCGCGGCCTGGCCGAGAGAGCCGCCATCGGTCAACTGGAATGGAGGGCCGCCGTTGATCTCCCACAAGTTGCCGTCGATCACGAACAACCAGGCCGAATTCGGGGCGGACAGGGGTTGCGGAGTTGCCACGACGGCGGTCGGAGCGACGCGGGTGGGCGGGGGCGCGGTCGTGGCCACGGGCGCGTCAACCACTGGCGCGGACGACGAACCTACCGCGCTCTGTGCTGGAGCGGATGGTGTCGGCTTCGCGCGCTCGCGCGTCGCCACCACCCCCGCCAGGCTGTTCAGTCCCAGCGTTCCGCTCAAAAGCCCGCCGGCGATGAACACCGCGAGCGCGGCGGAGCCCAGTTGCCTGATCATGTGCTCGAACCGGACTTCAGCAAACGGGCCACCGCCGGCCGGATCGCGGTCCAGTTGGGATACACCACTTGCTGCGTGCCATCCGGTGAATAGCCCAACGAGGCAAAGTCAGGCGCGGAGAGCACCTGCTGATGGATCGCGTCCGGCGGCACTTTGCGCGCCAGCGCGGCGAGCTGGAGCACGGCCGCGGGCGAGAGGTCCGTTTTCACCGAATCCTGGAGGTCCGCCGCCAGCTCAGGTACCTGACCCACGATCGCCATGGTCTGAACGTGGTTCTTGATCGCCAGGAGTACCTGCTGTTGGCGGGCTGAACGACCGAAATCAGACTGAAGATCGCCATGCCGAGAACGGACGTACTCCAGAGCCGTCGTGCCATCCAGGTGCTGTGGGCCAGCGGGAATGTACAGTCGGAAGAAGGCGTAGGGATCCTGGGAATTCAGATCATCCGGATACATCTCGTCCAGGATCGGATGCTGAACTGTTACGTCCACTCCACCAAGCGTGTCGATGACCTGTACCAGACCGTTCAGTCCAACCCAGGCGTAATAGTCGACCTTGACCCCGAACAGCTTCTCCACGGTCGAGCGAGCCAGCGCAATGCCACCCACCTCGTATGCCACGTCGATCTTCTGGTACCCGTAGCTGGCGATTGGAACCCAGAAGTCACGTGGAATCGAAATCATCGCCACGTCCGACGACCCAGGGTCAATGCTGACCAGAATCATCGATTGCGTCAGTACGGCGTTGGCGGTGAATTTCAGATCGTTGTCGCTGCCCAGCAGAAGGACATTGAAGCGTCGATTCGGCAGCAGTGGACCGGGCGCGGAGTTGTCTTCAGCTACGTCGACCGACACCTCGGTGCTGTCAGGAACGGGCGTGACGACCACGTCTGCGCTGGAGCCGTCGGGCTCGGACGCCTCTGGCGCGCTCTCCGTCGAGGTGGGTGGCGGCGCCGGCTCGAACTGAACGTCAGGCGGGGGGGGCGGCAGCACGGCGGGTTGCGACGTGTCGGGGACCTTCTGGCCTGTCATCTGCAAGACGGCGAACGGCACCGCGTACCATTCCGGGAACAGAACGCGGACCGTGAGCTCGAGTGCGAAGAGCACCATGACTCCGGCCAGGACGAGCCCGGCCAACAGAGCGGCTAGGCGGAGCATCGAGGCGCACGTCCAGATTGGCCCGGGGCCAGGGCGGGGCTGAGGCGCGATCGAGCCAGCACTGCTTCAGGATACGGTCCGGCGTGCAGTCCGGCTTGCTACAAACGCATCAGATCTTGGGAGATCTTCATATTTGCACGCATGATCGCGAATATCGCGCGTGTGCAGCAAGCGAGCCGCGCCGCGGTCACGGACGAGTGGTCACTCGTGTTCCTTCCGTCCACGCCGGTTGAGATTACTGACCAGCAAGGCCACGACTGTCACGAGATAGAGCTGGCCGGTCAGTCCCTCGGTCGCCGACAGCATCCGCCCAACATTGGTGCTGGCCACGAGGTCGCCGTAGCCCACCGTCGCGAGTGTGATGAAGCTGAAATACAGGTAGTCCGACGTGGTCGCAGACGGCAGGGAAGCGAAAAAAGGCGTACCCGCAAACAGGGCACTCGCCGAAAACACGAAAGAGAAAAACAGGCCGATGAGCAGGTACACGCACAGCGCACCGACGATGGTCTGGCGCGTCACGTCGGGATTCTGCACCAGGCGTTCGGCGAGAACAATTGACGTGGCGGCGATCAAGATCGCGCCGATCACCAGAACCACGCCAGCCGGCACAAACCGCACCGAGGGCAGACTGGACAGGGAACCAACGATCAGGGCAATCACGACCAGCACCGCCGCCGAGCGGCGGGTCCGCCTCGAGACCTCCGCGGTGCGCAGCGCCAGCAGCAGCGCCGCACCGATCAGGATGAGCGAGACTGACTGCGCCAGTGCGCCGCCCTGCACGACTGAGGCGATGAGGATGGCGAGGACGATGGCGAGCAGAACGAGACCGTACCCGCGCGGACGGTGGCGTCTCGCATCCCCGCGCGCTGGCGAAGCTTCATCCGCGGGCCCCGACGGGCCGACGTCGTCAGGGTGCATTACTCAGCTGACTGCGCGACGCGACGAGCGCGGCTGACAGCGTCGTCGTGCGGTGGAGCCTGTCAAGCCTCAGGTGGATCGTGCGACAGTGGTTCTGGAGCGGGCCGAGCGCGCCGCGGATATCAGCGCGCGTGCCGGCCGTGCTCAACAGATTGGCGGTTATGTGGCGGCGCCGGCGGAGCGCCAGCCTGAGTGGTAGGACTCCCGCACCTCGCGCGCGTACGGCACGGGCGCGACGATAGCGCGGATCTCGAACTGGCGGTGGCGTTCGACGGTGGTCTTGTGCGTCCCGCCGTCCGGCTCGCCCCACAGCAGGGTGACTTCGGTGCCCGGCGTGGCGAACTCCTCGTCGACGATGCCCAGGGATAGTTGGCGGCGTTCGTTGTAGCTGTAGCCCGCGAACATCGAGAAGCCAACCACTTTGCCGTCCACGATGATGCTGTCGTATGAAGACGAGGAGTAGTTGGCGTTCGGCATGTCGATGTACTTGTAGATGGGCCCATCCTCGTACATCGAGGCCATGATCGTCGTGACGTCCTGACCGTTCCACTCGAACGTCACCTTGCGGCGGTGCGCCTTGCCCTGCATCTTCTCGAGCGCCTCACGGCCGATGAAGTCATGGTCGAACTTGGCGAATGTGCCGTAGCCCATCTCGAAGGGCGTGACGTAGTAGTCCTCGATATTGCTCGAGACGAAGCTGCCGCCGACCGACGCGGTGCCTTCGTAGCCCGCGGCGGGCAGCCACTGGCGGTAGGCTTTCATCTTGTCGCCGGTGTAGACGCCCGGCAGGGGTGAGGGAATCCAGCCCGACTCCAGGGTGTTGGTCGCGTAAGCGCGGGCGCCGACCGGTACGATACCCGCGTCCTTGCCAGCCTCCAGAATCGCGGTGCGGATCTCGTCGGCTTCTTCGTACGGGCCCCAGACCTCCAGCCCGGGCGCGCCCGCCATACCGTGCCGCAGCGCGCGGACCTGGCGCCCCGCAATCGTGATGTGCCCCATGTTGAAGAACCGGATATTCGGGGCCGAGCCACCGTTCAGCTTGGCGATCACCTCGTTCGCCTTCGGACCCTGGATCTGGTAGCGGTACAGGGCGCGCACGACTGGCCTGCCCATGGGCCGCGATGGGGAGCGGTCGTCGTAGCGCGTGGTCACCTTGTAGCCGCCGGTCTCCGAGTGGAACTGCAGCCAGTTGGCGGCTGGCGCGCGGCCGACGAACACGAACTGCTGATCGGCAAGGTAGAAGAGGATGCCGTCGCCGATGACATAGCCGTCATAGCTGCACGGCACATACTGCTTGGCCCTGTCGACCGCGAAATTCGACATGCTGTTGATGCCCAGCTCGGTGAGCATCTTCAGCGCGTCCGGGCCCTCCATGAAGAAGTTGACCATGTGGTGCGACTGGTCAAAGAGCACGCAGCCGTCGCGCCATGCGCGCTGCTCGTCGCGCCAGTTCGAGAACTCGGGGGCCACAACGGGATAGATATAGGCGCCGATCTGCGAGTTGCGCACCATCGCCGCCGGGTTCCCCGCGGCTTGAAGGGCGTCCTCGAGGGTCTGCTGAGGCATAACAAAGATATTAATGCCGCGGCAGGGCAGCGCGAAGCACCCCGCAGGCCAGTCTTTACGTTTGTGGTGGTGGCGCCACGGGGCGGCGGGCGGCGACAGGCACGGCGCCCAGTTTGCTCGCGTCGATCGCCGGCATCTCGACGCTCAGGGTCTTCAGCACCCCGTTGGCGAGCTCGTTGTAGCGATCGAAGCTGCGCCGCAGGCGGCCGCGCCAGGCGACCATGCCGCCGTTGGCGTGCAGCTCGAAGGCCGATTCGCGTCCGTCCAGCCCCGAGGCGATGTGATCCCACGCCAGTGACAGCAGCGCCGCGCGCTGCATGGCGGTGTAGCCGCCGCCGCCAAACGACGCTTCCAGCGCCTCGGCCAGCTCGGGATGCAGCACGTCAGCATCCGAAGGCGCCACCACCAGCGACGAGCCAGGCAGGATGCGCAGGATCTCGGTCGCCCGCTGCCGAGCTTTTTGCAGCGCGATGCTGCCGGCCGCGATGTGCCGACGTCCGGGGATGCAGTAGCCCTGGGGCGTGGGGTCCGGGTCGAGCTCGGCGGCGGTAAGGCACGTGCGAATCGTCTGGGTTTCGACGATCAGGTCCACGATGTACTCGACGGTCAGGTCGTGGTCCGCCAGACCCATCGCATGCGCGCACGCCAGCGCCAGACCAAGCGTGAAGTCGAGCTTGGCAAGCCCACAGTACAGCTGGTGCCAGAACAGCCACTGGGCCATGGCCTCGGGTGACGCTTCGAGCAGAAACACGCGGTCCCACGGCACCAGCACGTCGTCCAGCCAGATCTGACCATCCAGCTCGTCGAAGCGACTGGACATGGGCGCCATGAACGAATTGGCGTGTCGCGCGGCAATCCGGCGACACATCACGCGCACCCCCGGCGCGTTGACGGCCACGCTGAACGAGGCGTGCTGGTCGCCGTATGGCACGCCGCAAAACGTCCCGATATAGACGTCCTCCGCATAGGCGGGGCTGGTGAGCATCGCGATCTTGCCGGCCACCACCAGGCCGGCGTCGGTTTCGCGGACGAGACGGAGTCCGGCGCGCTCGCCAGGGTCCGGCCGCATGCGGTAGCCGATGGTGGCGGTGCCGGCGGCGAAGGTGAGAAAGCGTCCGGTGGAGGCAATCAAATCTCGATAACGGACCGCATTGGCAACCTGCTCCGCGGACACGTTGACCTGCTCCACCGCGTAGCGGATTCCGAGCGAGATCAGGTTGCCGTAGGTCGGTGTATGGGTGATATTGCCACCGGTTGGAAACACCATCGCGTAGAAGTAGCGACCCATGGCGCTGAGGTCCGCCGGACTGCTGGGGATGACGCCACCCCAAGGTTGGCCCTTGTCGTTGAAAACGAGATTCGCCCAGGACGGATCGTTCTGGCGGTCGTACCAGGCGACGTACTCGTCGACCATCGCGCGGGTCGCCGGATGGGTGGTGACGTCGTCGATCCGTCCTTCGCCCACGACCCAGACGTCGCGTCCATCGCGGAGCGCCGCGCGATACTCCTTGCCTGTCCTCACCGGGACACTATGCTATCGGATGCTCAGCAGGAAGCCACCGGTGATCACGGCGGTGATGACTGCCAGGACGCCCAGCACGTAGGCGAGCATCGAGAGCAGACCCGCGCGCTCGGCCGTGCCGGCCAACCGTCGGTGGGCGATGAAAGCCACGACCGCCACGACGCACGCGCCGAGGCAAACCACGAGGATAGTGCCAGGTTGCATGCGGTCGCGCGACGAAAAAAGGAGGGTTGGAGTCAGTCGTACAGGTGACAGCTCACCGTGTGCGAGTCTCCGACCTGGATCACGCGTGGCGCCACCTTGCGACAGATGTCCATCGCCGCCGGGCAGCGCGGGTGGAAGTGGCAGCCGGCCGGCGGATTGAGCGGGGACGGCATTTCTCCAGAGAGCACCACTTCGTCGGTCCTGTCGTCCGGATGCGTCGGCAACGCGGCGGACATCAATGCCCGCGTGTACGGATGGCGCGGATTGGCGAACAGGTCGTCGAGATCGTCGCCGTCCGCATATTCGACAACCTCACCCAGGTACATGATCGCCACGGCGTGGCTCATGTAGCGCACCGTCGCCAGGTTGTGGGCAATCATCAGATAGCTGAGCCCGTACTGCGTCTGGATGTCCTTCAGCAAATTCATGATCTGCGCGCGAATGGACACATCCAGCGCCGAGACTGGCTCGTCCAGCACAACCAGCCGCGGATTGAGCGCCAGTGCCCGCGCCACGGCGATGCGCTGTCGCTGTCCACCACTGAACTCGTGCGGGTACAGCTCTGCCTGGTCGGGTCGCAGGCCCACCTGGGCCATGAGCTCCAGCACCTTGCTGGTGATCTCCTGTTTGGTCATGGTGGTATTGACCACCAGCGGTTCGGCGATGATGCTTTTGACGCGCATCCGCGGGTTCATCGACCCCCACGGATCCTGAAAGACGGCCTGAACGTTGGAGCGGTAGTCTTTGAGCTCCGCTCGTCCGAAGTGACCCACGTCCTTGCCGTCGAACAGGAGCTCGCCGCCGGAGAGCTCCTCCAGCAGCAGCACCGCCTTGGCCACCGTGGTCTTCCCAGCGCCCGACTCGCCCACCAGGCTGAGTGTCTCGCCCGGACGGATCGCGAATGACACGCCATCGACGGCCCGCACCCAGGCAACGGTCTTCTGCATGACCAGGCCGTGCGTCACCGGGTAATGCTTCTTGAGGTTGCGCGCTTCGAGGATGGGCGTCTCGGTCACGCGCCAACCCTCCAGCATGCGGCGGAGTGATCGTCCGAGGCCGACATTTCCGGTGGTTCCTCGAGGTGGCAGCGGTCGAACACCGCGTAGCACCTGGGCGCGAATCGACAACCTGGCGGCAGATTGAGCAGCTGCGGTGGCTGACCCTCGATCGACGCCAGGCGCTCGACCTTGCGGTCGAGCCGCGGCACTGAATTGACCAGGCCGATCGTGTAGGGATGCTGCGGATTATCGAACAGGTCGCGCACGCTGGCGGTCTCGACGATCTTGCCGGCGTACATCACCGCCACCCGGTCGCACATGCGGCCGACGATGCCGAAATCGTGGCTGACGAAGATCATCGCCACGTTCGTCTCGCGCTGCAGGTCTTTGAGATGCGCCAGGTACTGGGCCTGAATGGTCGCGTCGAGGGCGGTGGTGGGCTCGTCGGCAATGATCAGTTTCGGCAAACAGGAGACGGCGATGCCGCCGACGACGCGCTGGCGCATGCCGCCGCTCATCTGGTGCGGGTAGTTTTGCAACCGCTCGCGAGGTGAGGGAATGCGCAGCAGACGCAGCGCTTCGGTCACCTGGTCCCACAGCGCCTTGCCCGAAAGGTGCTGGTGCTGACGGAGCGGCTCGGCAACCTGCTCGCCGACGGTGTACACCGGGTTGAGCGAGGCCATCGGGTCCTGCAAGATCATGGAGATCTTGCTGCCGCGGTAGTCGCGCATCTCGGACTCGCTCAGTTGCAGCAGGTCCACCCCGTCGAACAGGACCTTGCCGCCGACGATCTTGCCGCCGGGCTGAGGGATGAGGCGCAGCAACGACAGGCTGGTCATGGTCTTGCCCGAACCGGACTCGCCGACAATGCCGAGCGTCTCGCCCGCCTCCAGCGAAAAGCTCACGCCGTCGACCGCTTTGACCACCCCGCGGCGCGTAAAGAAATACGTCCGCAGGTCCTCCACCTGCAGCAACGGCTGCGCCGCGGCCACCTTAGATCTGCCTCAGACGCGGATCCAACCGGTCGCGCAGCCAGTCGCCCAGGAAGTTGCCTGAGAGCACGACGAGTCCGATCGCCAGGCCGGGGAAGAACGAAATCCACCAGGCGGTATCGATCAGCCCGCGACCGTCCGAGACCATCGAGCCCCAGGTCGGCGTCGGCGGCGGGATGCCCGCGCCGAGATAGCTCAGCGCCGACTCGATCAGAATCACCAGACCCACCGACAGGGTGGCCAGGATCAGCATCGGGTTGATCACGTTGGGAAAGACATGCGTGAGCATGATGCGCAGCGGCGAGCAGCCAATGATGCGCGCCTGCAGCACGAAATCGGCGTTGCGCAGTTTCAGGACCTCGCCGCGGATCAGACGCGCGTATCCCGCCCAGCCCAACAACGAGATCGCCAGGACCACGGTCGTGAACGACGGGCCCAGCGTGACCGCCAGCAGCAGGGCGATCAGGATCGCGGGGAACGCGAGGCTGATGTCGGTCACGCGCATGAGCAGACCGTCGAGCCATCCGCCGAAATAGCCGCTGACGATGCCCAGCGCGGTGCCGATCGTGCCGGTGATGAGGATGACCAGCAGCGACACGCTGAGCGAGACTCGAGCGCCGTAGATGATGCGACTGAGGACGTCGCGACCGAGCTTGTCGGTGCCGAGCAAATGCGCATCGGTGCCGCCGGCAAACGCCGGCGGCTGCAGTCGGGCGCTGAGCGACGTCTGCAGCGGGTCGTAGGGGGCGATCTGCGGGGCGAAGATGGCCCCGATGACCATGATCAGCAGCACGGTGGCGGGGATCAGGAAGTTGAGTTGCAGAAAGACGTCCCAACGCCGCGCGGCGCGGCGCCGTTCGCCCACATCTACGAGAATCTCTGGCCGACCGAGTGCAACGTCCATCTGGGCTACAGCCTGATTCTAGGGTCCACGTAGGCGTACGCAAGGTCGACGAGCAGATTGATCATGAGCACGACCAGGGCGACCATCACCGTGATGCCCTGAACCACGGGGAAGTCGCGACCCGAAACGGCCGTGACCAGCAAGCGGCCAACGCCTGGCCAGGCGAAGACGTTTTCCAGGATCACCGCGCCGGTGATCAGACCCGCAAAGATGGCGCCGGCGGCCGTCATCGGCGCGATCAGCGCATTGCGAAACGCGTGCTTCCAGATCACCGTTCGCTCTGGCATGCCCTTGATGCGCGCCATCTTGACGTACTCGCTGCCGAGCACGTCGAGCATGCTCGATCGGACCAGACGCAGCATCCCGGGCATCAGGAAGAACGCCAGGGTCAGCACGGGCAGCACGTAGTGCGACGGATCGCCGGTGCCTGAGGTGGGCAGAAGCTGCCAGTGCACCGAGAAGATGTAAATGGCGACGATGGCGACCCAGAAGCCGGGCAGCGCCTGACCCAGGACGGCCAGGAACTTCACACCGTTATCCAACCATGAATCACGTCTGGTGGCCGCCAGCACCCCGAGCACCAGCGCCAGGCCGATGCCGAGGACAAAAGCGCTGCCACCCAGCGCCAGCGAATTGGGGAGCGCTTCGCCGATCATCGTCGTGACCGGGCGACGCTGGATCAACGACTGGCCAAAATCGCCGCGCGCCAGCCCGCTCACGAAGACCCAGTACTGCTCGGGTAGCGACTTGTCCAGCCCCAGGGTTGCGCGGATGTTGGCCAGGTCCGCGTCCGTGGTGGTGGCGGTGCGCATCAGATCGACCGGGTCGCCGGAGGCGCGCACCAGCATAAAGATCAGGAGCGACATCCCGAGCAGTGAGACGAATGTCTGGAGGAGTCGGATGAGGACTACGCGGCCCATGAGATGAACTCCAGATCAGGCCGAGGCGTGCTGGATGCCCGCGTAGGCGTCCCAGATGCTCAGGTATGACTTGGTGGTGAACTGGCCGACATTCTGCCCAACGACGAAATACGTCGGGACGGTCACGAGCTCGACGTTGACCCACATCTTGTCGTAGCCGTAGTGCATCATGTCCTGCCACAGCTTTTTGGCTTTGCTGTCGTCGAGCTCCGTCGTCGCCGCCTGGTACATCTGATCGGCGGTCGTGTCGTTGCTGGTGGTGTGTACACCGGTCGAGGTGAACATGTTGGCCGAGTGGTACACGTTGTTGAAGAACGTGGGACCGACCCATGGCCAGATGGCGCCGACCTGTTTCTCGCTGGGATCCGTTGCGCGCACGAAGACCAGGCCTTGATAGACGGGCGTGTCGACGACCTGGATGTCGACGTTGACGCCAACAGCCTCCCAGTAGCCTTGCAGGATCTGCATCACATCGGCATTGACCGCCTGTGTGTACAGCTCGATGGTCTGCGGGTTGAATTTGCCAGGATAGCCGGCGTCTTGCAGTAGCTGTTTGGCCTTGTCGGGGTCGTAGGGGTCGGGCACGAAGCTGGAGTCGAAGCCCCAGGTCTGCTCGCTGAAGAACCACCAGCCACCCGGCTTGGCCAGGCCTTTGTAGTACGTGTCGCTCATTTCCTGGCGATTGATGGCGTACGACATTGCCTGACGGACACGGATGTCCGATGTCGGGCCCTGGGTCATGAACGTGCCCGGGAAGCTGATATTTGCATTGGTCGGCAGGCCGACTTCCTGCAGGTGGAAGCCGTTGCCCTTCAATTCGATCAACCGATCAAACGAAACATTGTTGATGATGTCGACATCGCCCCGCTCGAGCTGGGCGACGCGGGTCGACTCCTCGGGCACGAGCGTTTCGGTGACGTGTTGCCACTGCGGTTTGGTAGAGCCCCAGTAGTCAGTGTTGGCGTCGAGCTCCATACTCGTCTTCGGCACCCACCTGGAGTACTTGTAGGGTCCGGAGCCGATGGGCTGCGCGCGGAAACCATCCTGGCCGACCTGGTTGAAGTAGTTCATCGGCAGGATACGCGTCCATGCGAAAGGCACCTTCAGCGGCCACTCCGGGCGTTGCGCCTTGTAAATGACCGTGGACGCGTCTGGAGCCGTAATGGACTCATTGTTTTTGAGGATGTACGGCGACCACGGATTGGTGGACTCTTTGGAGCCGAAGCGCTGGAGTGAAAAGACCACGTCGGCGGAGGTGAGCGGGTCGCCATTGTGGAATTTGATGCCGTCACGAATCTTGAAGGTCCAGGTCAAGCCGTCTGAACTGAGGTCGTAGTTCTCGGCCACGCCGCCGACGACGTTGCCCTGCGCATCGAAGGTCAGCAGCGAGTCGTACATCGCCCAGCCCCAGAACGACTCGATGTTGATCGGGTCCATCGACTCGTTACCGAAGTCGGCGTTGGCGAAGCGCAGGTTGCCGGTCGGCGCACCTCCGGCTGGCGCGGCCGCCGGCGCGGTGGTGGGTGGGGAGGTCGGCGCAGCCGCGGGCGCGGTGGTCGGGGCGGCGGGCGCCGTGGTTGGCGCCGCGGCGGGCGCGGTGGTCGGCGCGGCCGTGGCTGGCGCGGCGGCAGCAGGTGTGTTAGCCGCCGGCGAGGCGGCTGGCCCGCACGCGGCGAGCAGGGTGGCGGCGCCGAGCGCGGTCCCGCCGACCCGCACGAGGAATGTTCGTCGGGTCCATGCCTGACCCTGGATTGTGTTGCTCGGCGGCGTGTGCACGATGCCTCCCCGATTAGCTGACCAGTCCCGTTGCAGCTTCCATTGCCGCGACCTGCGCCTATCGACCTCCAGAACCGTACAAAATCATACATCGAGCACCGCACCCACAGCAGGGAACATTGTCGACCTGGTAGATCAACAACATCAGAAGAGGGCGGCCTGCTCGGCGTACGCCACGCGCGCGGCAAACGCGCGTTGCTCTTCGAAGCACCAGCACGCGTCGAGCACCGCGTGCACCAGGCACCAGGCTCGCGCGCGCCGCGGATCGAGCTCCAGCTCCGCGCACAGCATGTCCAGTCGGCGCCGATTGACGCCCAGCGGCACCGACTCCGGATTGCGGAGGAACTGACACACGTCGAAACACCGGTCGCCGTACAGGCCTTTCGGATCGATGGCCAGCCAATTGGCACGCTCCGAGCGGAGCACGTTGAAGTGGTGCAGGTCACCGTGCAGCACGACCGGATGGGTGGTGCTGGCCAGCAGCTCGGTCCGCAGCCGATCCGCGCGATCGAACAGGCCGGCTGGGAAGCCGCCGAGTCCGCGATTCAGCGCCTGCCGATTGCGATCGAACGCTCCGCTCCAGGACTCCAGCGACCGAAGTCCAGCGAGTGTCGCGTCCACCCGCCACAGCTCGCGCAGCACTCCGGCGGCCACGTGAGTGGCCGCGTCAGTTGCTTCCTCCACCAGCATGCTGCCGGGCTCGACTCGCTCGACGAGCAAACCGCCGAGGTCCGCATCGGCGGCCAGCAGTCGAGCCGCGCCGCGACCATTCCAGATTTCGAGCGCGCGAATTTCCGAGCGGGTTTCGTCGATGTGCGAGCTGACCTTCAAGACACAGCGCGTGCCGTCCGCCAGGCGCGCGGGCGCAACGTGGTTGCCGTAGCTACCAGGAGTAGCGGGAAAACGCGCGCCGACGTCCAGCTCCCAGCGGGCGGTGAGCAGCGCGACACGCCGTTCCAACTCCGTCATACCTCGAGCTGGCGATCGATCCATCTCGGATGCCCGGCCCAGCCGGTCATCGGTCGCGGGGCGGGGCTGGCGGTGGCATGATTCTCGCAGCTACAGTCTCCAGCGATCGCATCCGATTGGGGAGGATCTCTTTCCGTGGCTGAGCATGCGAGTGTTGTTCGCGTCACCCACTTCACGCCGGCGCCGGGCAAGCGCGAAGAGCTGGTGTCCCGGCTCCAGGAGGGCGCCGAGCAGATTCGGCAGATGGACGGCTGCTTCGGCGTGCAGATCTGCGCGCTGCGCGAGGCGCCCGACCAGGTGGTCTCGATCTCCCGCTGGGCGAGCCAGTCGGCGCTGGACGCGTTCCTGAAGGCAAGTGATTCGCAGCGGGCCAACGCCAACACCCTGGCCACGGCGGCGCCGGTGACCGAGCACCTGACGCCGCTCTAGCGGCCGACCTCGACCACCACGTACTGCTGCTCGACGGACACCGGGAACGTTTCGGCGACGTACGGCCCCTTCTCCAGGCCCTCGAAGCCGGGTACGACGGTGACGTCGTAGCGGCGGACCAGTACGTGGCCAGGGTCGAACCACGACTGGCCCGTGCGCAGGTCGTACTCCCAGCCGTGCCACGGGCAGCGCAGGACCTCGCCGGCCCGCGTGTAGTGGAACTCACCGACTCCTTCAGAGCGCAGAAAGCCGAGAGTGTTGCCCAGGCACAACGGCCCGCCCTGGTGCGGGCAGCGGTTCAAAACCGCGAAGAACTCGCCGCGGACGTTGAACACTCCGATCGAGCGTCCGCCGATGTCCACGATCTTCCGCTGCCCAGGCGGAATCTCGTCCAGCGTCGCCACCACCCACTTCGCCACGCTCAGCCGTCAGGTAATCACGCGGTGGCGGCGTTGTCCTGCAGTCCTCGTAAACGTGCTGGGAGGCGATACAGCTGGCGGGCATTTTCGGCCATCAGCTTGGGCGCGAAGCCTTCGGGCAGCTGGATCTTGGGCAGCGCCTCATTGGGGGCGTCGAAGTCCCAGTGGGGGTAGTCGGTCGAGAACATCAGGTTGTCTTCGAGCCACGGCGCGTGCGTCAGCATCTCCACGAACTGCCGCGCGACTGGCGGCTCTTCCATGGGCTGTGTCGTCAGCCAGAAGTGCTCGGCGAAATACTCCGACGGCTTGCGCCGCAGATCGGGCACCTCGTCGCGCAGCTTGCGCCACGCCGAATCGAGCCGCCACGCGAGCGGCGGGGCCCAGGCGAAGCCGCCCTCGATCAGCACGACCTTCAAATCGGGCACGTGCTCGAAGACGCCCTCGCACACCAGGCTGATGACCTGCGCCTGAAACGCGGTCGACATGCCGGCGTGGTCCTCGACGTACATCGACGGCCAGCCGGCGCCGGTGATCGGATGTCCGCCCTGGCCGCCGAAGTGGATGCCGATTGGCAGCCCGGCCTCGACAGCCGCCTCGTACATCGGCCAGTACTTGCGGCGACCCAGCGGCTCGCTCGTGCGAATGGTGAGCATGACCTGCACGAAGCCGGGGTGCTTGCCCATGCGGCGGATTTCCGCCACGGCATGCTCGGGTGACTCGTAGGCCACGACCAGGCCGCTGCGCAGGCGCGGCTCAGGCTCGAGCCATTCTTCGATCTGCCACTCGTTGATGGCCGAGGCCAGCGCGGCGGCGTACTCGTGATTGAGCTGTCCGCCGGCGCCCAGCAGCGGCTGGAGGACGCCAAAATCCATGTCCCAGGCGTCGAGCAGCTGGTAGCGCATGAACTCCAGGTCAGACCCGGGCGGGAGGCCACTCGGTGGCCAGGCATCGGTGCGGGCCGCGTTGGGATTGGCGCGCGGATAGTACGAGCCGGCAAAGCCGCGGTCGCCAATCGTGTCGCGGTGGCGGCGCCAGCGCTCGGACAGGTACGGGTGCAGCGCCTTGGGTGACTTCAAAGCCGGATGGATGTCGCAATCGATCACGGCCAGTCTGGATTGGCGGCGAGTGGTGGGCTCTGTCAGTGTGGTGACCATGGCTGAATCCTTGTAATTTTTCCCCAGAGGGGTCCCATGGGTGAAGACGCGAGTCCTGTCCTCGCCAGAGTGCGAGCAGCGACCACCATCACGTTATCACTCAATTGAATCGATAGAGCGCGCGTGCGTTGTCATACAAGATCTTGCGTCTGACGTCTGAAGGCAAGCCCGCGGGCATCGCCTCATCGGCCGAATCGAAGTGCCAGTGCGGATAGTCGGTCGAAAACATCAGCAGCTCATCTGAGCCCATCTGCTCGATGATCTGCAGCAGGTGCTTCGGGTCGGGCGGCGCGTCGATCGGCTGCAGCGAGAGTCGAATGCGCTCGCGAATGTAGGCCGAGGGCACGCGCGTGTTCCACGGGACCTCGCGGCGCAGGCCTTTCCAGTCCTTGTCAATGCGCCACATGAGCGACGGCAGCCAGGTCCAGCCGCCTTCGATCAGCGCCATGCGCAGATTGGGGAATCGATCGAAGACGCCTTCGACCACCAGGTTCAATACCTGCGTCTGGAAGACCTGGGCCATGCCGACGTACTCCTCGATGTAGTAGGAGGGCCAGCCGCTGCCGGTCGGCGGATTGCCGGGCGCGCCGCCAAACTGCAGGCTGACCACCAGGTCATGCCGCGCGGCGGCTTCGAAAATCGGCAAATAGCGGCGGTGGCCATACGGCGCTTCAGATCGGACCGGCAGCAGGACCTGGACGAAGCCGGGGTGATCGCCCAGGCGGTCGATCTCCCGCGCACCCATCTCCGGCACCCGTGTGGGCACCACCATCGACGCCCGCAGGCGCGGCTCCTTGTCGAGCCACTCGGCGGCCAGCCAGTCGTTGACCGCCGCCGCCATCGCGGCGGCGGTGTCAGGATGGTGAAGGCTGTCGACCGCATACGCGCAGTTCACGATGCCGAGCTCGACCGACCACGGGTCGAGCACGTCGCGACGCACGGCTTCCAGGTCCGGCACGCCCGCGGGCATGCGGGTCGTCGGCGCGTTGGGCGGGTAGGCCGTGTCGACGGCGCCCTTGAAGGCGGAAGTGCGGATGTACTCGCGCCAGTGGTCCGACAGGTACGGCATCAGCGCCTCAGCATTCGGGATGGCCGTGTGGATGTCGCAGTCGATGACCGGCTGGCCAGCTTGCATCGGTGTCATGATGCTCCGGCCAGTACGCGAAATACCAGCGCCGCGTTGAGCACGACGATCACGCCACAGACGCCCGTCGCCAGAGCCGTGGTGATCGGTCGGTTGACCAGCACACCCATCAGATCGCCGCGGCGGGTGAACAGCACCAGGGGCACCAGCGCCGCCGGCAGGCAGAAGCTCAGAATGACCTGACTGATCACCAGCGTGTAGGTCGGGTTCAGCCCGATGGCGATCACCACGATCGCGGGCGCCAGGGTGACCAGTCGTCTCAGCCAGAGCGGCAGCGTGCGACGCACGTAGCCCTGCATCACCACCTGCCCGGCCATGGTGCCGACGGTCGAGGAGGACAGTCCCGAGATCAGCAGGGAAACGGCGAACACGACTGCCGACGCGGGCCCCAGCAGGGGAGTGAGCGTCGCGTGCGCGTCCTCGATCGAGGCGATGTCCGCGTAGCCATTGGCGTTGAAGGTCGCCGCGGCCATGATCAGCATCGCGGCATTGACCAGGCCGGCCAGCGTCATCGCCAGGATGACGTCGAGCGCCTCGAAGTGGAACACGCGGCGGGCCTGTTCGGGGCGCAGGCTGGGGATGCGGTCCTGGGTCAGGTGCGAGTGGAGGAACACCACGTGCGGCATGACCGTCGCGCCCAGGATGCCAACGGCGAGCAGCAGGCTTTCGGTGCCCTGGAACTGGGGCACGATCGCGTGGCGGATGATCTCGCCCGGATTGGGGGTGTCGAAGATGGTCTCCGCGACGTAGCACACGGCGATCACACCCACCATGACGCTGATGACGAATTCCAGCGAGCGGAAACCGCGTCGCTGCAAGCCGAGGATGGCGAAGGTCAGCGCGCCGGTGAGCAGGCCGGCAGGCAGCAACGGCAAGCCGAACAGCAGGTTCAGGCCGATCGCGGCGCCCAGGACTTCGGCGACGTCGGTGGCCATCGCCACCAGCTCGGAGACCAGCCACAGGCCGAGCACCACCGGCCGGGCGAATTGCTCGCGACAGACTTCGGCGAGGTTCATGCCCGTGGCGATGCCGAGTTTGGCGGACAGCGTCTGGATGAGCATCGCCATCAGGTTGCTGGCGACGACCACCCACAACAGCAGATACCCGAACTGCGCGCCGCTCTGGATGTTGGTGGCAAAGTTGCCCGGGTCGATATATGCCACCGACGCGATGAACGCCGGACCGAGAAACGGCAGCACCGCTCGCCAGCCGTGGCGTCGGCCGGCGAGGACGCCACGTGCCTCACGGATGGTCGCGGCGTCCAGACCTCGTGCGCGATCGGGAGGCTGCGTCGGATGCTCGGCCGCGCTGCCGCGCAGATGCTGCTGGTCGTGAACGATGCGATCTCAGCCGAGGGTTGCCAGCGCGGCGTTGAAGGTCTTCGACGGGCGCATTACTCGGGCGGCTTTTTCGGGATCCGGCTGGTAGTAGCCGCCGATCTCGGTCGGATGACCCTGCACCGCGAGCAGTTCGCCGACGATGGTCTGTTCCTGCTCGGTCAGTGTCCTGGCGAGGTCGGTGAAAGCCGCGGCAAGCTCAGGATCGTCCGTCTGGCGCGCGAGCTCCTGCGCCCAGTACAGCGCCAGGTAGAAGTGGCTGCCACGGTTGTCGATGCCGCCGAGGCTGCGGGTGGGCGATTTGTCTTCGTTGAGAAAGGTGCCCGTCGCCCGATCGAGGGTGTCGGCCAGGATCTGGGCGCGCTGGTTGCCGGTTGTCTGGGCGACGAGCTCGAAGCTGGCCGCCAGGGCGAAGAACTCGCCGAGGCTGTCCCAGCGGAGGTAATTCTCCTTCAGCAGCTGCTGGACGTGCCTCGGCGCGGAGCCGCCAGCGCCCGTTTCGAACAGTCCGCCGCCGGCGATGAGCGGGACGATCGACAGCATCTTGGCGCTGGTGCCCAGCTCGAGGATCGGGAACAGATCGGTGAGGTAATCCCTTAGCACGTTACCCGTCACGGAGATGGTGTTTTCGCCGCGGCGGATGCGCTCCAGCGAGAACGCGGTCGCCTTCGACGGCGACATGATCTCGATGCGCAGCCCGTCGACGTCGTGCTCGGGCAAGTACGCCTTCACCTTGTCGATCAGGTTGGCGTCGTGGGGTCGTGTCTCGTCGAGCCAGAAAACGGCCGGATCGCCGGTCAGCCGAGCGCGGTTGACGGCCAGCTTGACCCAGTCGCGGATCGGCACGTCCTTGGTCTGGCACATCCGAAAGATGTCGCCGGGGCTGACTGGCTGCTCGAGGACCAGGCGACCCGAGTCGTCGACGACACGCACCGTGCCGTGGGTCTGGATCTCGAACGTCTTGTCGTGGCTGCCGTACTCTTCGGCGGCCTGCGCCATCAGGCCGACATTGGGCACCGAGCCCATGGTGGCCGGGTTGTATGCGCCCTGGCCGCGGCAGTCGTCGATAACAACCTGGTACACGTCGGCGTAGCTGCTGTCGGGTATGACGGCCAGCGTGTCTGCCTCTTTACCGTCGGGACCCCACATGTGGCCGGAGGCACGGATCATGGCCGGCATGGTGGCGTCGATGATGACGTCGCTCGGCACGTGGAGATTGGTGATGCCGCGGTCGGAGTCGACCATCGCCAGCGGCGGTCCTTCAGCCAGCTCCGCGTCGAATGCCCGTCTGATCTCCGCCCCGTCAGGCAAGGACTCGAGTCCCGAAAAAATGGACCCCAGACCATCATTCGGGTTGAGACCCGCCGATTCGAGTGCCGAGCCGTAGCGGGCGAAAGTTTTGGGGAAGAATGCACGCACCGCGTGGCCGAAGATGATCGGGTCCGAGACCTTCATCATCGTCGCCTTGAGGTGGACTGAGAACAGCACACCCTCGGCTTTGGCCCGCCCGACCTGCGCGGACAGGAACTCGCGCAGCGCCGCCGCGCGCATCACCGAGGCGTCCACGACTTCGCCCGCCAGGACGGGAACCGCGTCGCGCAGCACGGTCGTGGCGCCATCCTCGCCCGCCAGCTCGATGCGCAGCGACCCGTCTCTGCTCATGACCACCGACCGCTCGGTGGCACGGAAGTCGTTGCCGGCCATGTGCGCCACCTTGGTCTTCGAGTCGGACTCCCACGCGCCCATGCGATGCGGATGAGCGCGGGCGTAGTTCTTGACGGAGGCCGGCGCGCGCCTGTCGGAATTGCCCTCGCGGAGCACCGGGTTGACGGCGCTGCCCTTAACCCGGTCGTAGCGTTTGAGGACCTCGCGTTCGGCGTCGGAGCGTGGGTCCTCCGGGTAATCGGGCACCGCGTAGCCCTGCAGCTGGAGCTCGGCGATGGCGGCTTTCATCTGCGGGATGGAGGCCGAGATGTTCGGCAGCTTGATGATGTTGGCTTCAGGCGTTTTGGCCAGCTCGCCCAGCTCGGCCAGCGCGTCCCCGATGCGCTGGTTGTCTTTCAGATGCTCGGGAAAGCTGGCGATGATGCGCCCGGCCAGCGAGATGTCGCGGGTTTCCAGCTTGACGCCGGCTTTGCGCGCATACGCCTGCACGATGGGCAGCAGCGAGTACGTGGCCAGCGCCGGCGCCTCGTCGGTGTGCGTGTAGATGATGGTCGGGTCGCTCACCCGTGTCTGGCCTCCTGTTTGGTAGTCGCCAGCTCGCGTTCGACGGCCGCTTCGACGGCCGTGCCTTTGAAGAAATCGCGATTCATGCGCGTGTGCAGCTCGACGGCGTTGCTGAACGTCAAATCGCGGAAGTCGCGTTCGGAGATGAGCTCGTGCTCGACCATTTCCCAGACTTCAGGGAGCACCTCCCTGAAGTCGGTGACGTCCCAGTGGCCGATGTCGGTGCCCAGCATGGCCTTCAATCGGCCGGGCATGCGCGCATCGAAGGCCCACACGTTGCACGGGTCGTCCGCTTCACAGCCGAAATAGAAGTTGCGCGCGTACCGTTCGACGAGCGCCTCCATGGAGTCCACGCCGAGGGCGGCGTAGTCGTCCAGCGATTCTGTCTCGCGTTCGGTCAGCTCGTTCAGTCGCAGCGAGGTGATTGCCGCATGCCCAGTGGCTTTCAAGCGTGAGTAGCCGTAGCGGTCGATCAGTTGCTGGAGTCGGTCGGTGTCGATGTTGGTCGGCCGCAAATGCTCGAGCATGGCCGCGTAGTGGCGTTTTTCCCAGCCGCCGACCAGACCGCACAGCAGCTCCACGCCGTAGCCGACCCCGCCCTCCAGGAACGAAAACGTCAGGTCTGGAAAACGCTGGACAACGCCTCCGAGAAACAGGGCCTTCACCAGCGGCGCGTGTGCGTCCGCGGCGTGTCCGACGCGGTTGAACTCGCCGTTGCTGAACGACGAGCGGTGTGGCCAGCCGTTGCTCGCCTGGTGGACGGTGACCGCCACGCCCAGCTCGAGGCACTTTCGCCACACGCTGTCGTAGTCGTAGGGGTTGTCCAGCCCGAGCGCGTCGATGTACTGGGGCGCTCGCGGCTGCTGCACGTACGCTGCCACCGGACGCGGCAGCGACCCCTTGAAGCTCGCGGCCTTCAAGCCAAGCTCGGTAATTGCGTAATCCAGCTCGGCGATGGCCTCGTCCGGCGAGTAGCACGGGATCAGCGCAGCGGGGGTCAGGTGCCGAGCGTGCTCGGCGAAGACGTCCGCGACCATGGTGTTGTAGGCGCGGCAGACCGCCTGGCGCAGCTCGGCCCGCGGGATGTTGTTGGCGCCCAGACACCGCGTGGGATACACGACGCCGTAGTCGATGCCGAGCTCGCCCATCCGCTCGACGAGCAGCGCCGGCAGCATCGCGCTGGCGAAATCGAGCGTGTCGGCGGTGGTGATCCACCAGTTGCCGCGGCTCAGTCTCCGTTCACGGCGTTCTTCCCAGGTTGCGACGTACCACGCGCCCTGGCTGGCCTGCGAGCGCTCATACTCCTCCGCCAGCTCGGCGCCAGCCACCTGGCGCACGTACTCGACGACGACCGGCGCCGACTCCACCCAGTGGCCGTCGCCGTCGAGTAACGGATGGGTGAGGTGGTCGTGGATGCGCGCCGCGGCGTTCACTGGCATGCGCTCAGCTTACCTTTACCTCGAAGGCGGGACGGTGACGGACAGCACCCAGCCTTCGCGCCCGTCGTCCCCGCGGATGTGGGCCCATTCGCCCTGCCGCTGCAGCACCGTGACGGTCACGCCCTCGTCGTAGCCTTTGCCCGGCAGCCGCTGGCCGCCGGGAGCATCGCGCAGCGCGACGCCGATGCCGTCGGTGTTGGCGATCTGAACCCGCTCACCGGTGGGCGTCGGCGTGACGGCGCGCGCCGACGGCGCGGGATTGACGGCGAGTGGACGCGTCGTCGGCGCCAGCGTGGCTGGGGCCGGCGGGGTAACAACCGGATTACTGACCGCGACGGTACCGGTCGGGATCGCGAACACCTGGGCGACCGACGGAGCCGAGGACGACAGCAGCCTGGCCACGACGATGATGCCGACGGCCAGCGGCAACGCGGTGAGCAGCACGGGCAGGGCCCAGTTGCGCGAAGCAGGTCGGCCAGCGGCTGACCTCCGCCGCGCATTGGCGTCGCGCGGTTCGGGCATGACTCGGCGCGGCGGCTGCGCAGTGGCATGCACCGGTTCGCTGCCGGGTGGGATGACTTCACGTGATGGCACGTCAAGTGAGGTGTCGCCCCACTCGAACACGGCAAACGGCAGTTGCTGCTCCCCGTCAGTGCCGCCGTCCAGCAGTCGACCGTGGGGGCTGGCGCCGCCGCGGGCCGTCACCCGCATCGACTCGCGAAATCGCGCCACCGCGGCCGCGTCTCCGGCGAGCTCGGGACGCAGCAGCTCCAGCATCACCTCGCGATCCAGCAAGGTGTCGGCTGCCCGCCAGTACGTGGCGTCCGGCGCACGCGAAACCTCGCGCAACAGCTGGTACCGATCGGCGATCAGGCGCGGCGCCACGGACTCGACTCTATACGATGTGTCGCTGAATGCACGTGATGCCGCGCGGAACCAACCGCCGTCTGATCACGCTGGCCACGTTCGCGGCCACCTTTCTCGTCAGTCTGGATACGGCGGTGATGGCCACCGCGATGCCGACCGTCGTCACCCAGCTTGGCGGTATCGCCAGCTACGCGTGGGTCTTCAGCGCCTACCTGCTGGCCAGCACGGTCACCGTGCCGGTCTACGGCAAACTGGCCGACCTGTTCGGCCGCAAGCGGGTGTTCCTGGGCTCCACGCTGCTGTTCCTGGTGGGCTCGATGCTGTGCGGCGCCTCACAGGACATGACGCAGTTGATCGTGTTCCGCGTCGTGCAGGGCATCGGCGCCGGCGGTATCCAGCCGAGCACCCAGACCATCCTGGGCGACATCTACACCCTGGCAGAACGCGCCAGGATCGCGGGCATCTTCAGCGCCATCTGGGGCATCTCGGGGCTGCTCGGTCCGGCGATTGGCGGGCTCCTGACCGAGCAATTCACCTGGCGAGCCGTCTTCTACGTGAACGGACCGATTTGCATTCTGGCGATGGCGTTGATCTGGAAGTTCCTGCACGAGCGCCTCGAACACCGTCGGGTGCGCATCGACTATCTGGGGGCGGCGCTGCTGTCGACGGGGGTGACGGCGCTGCTCCTGGGACTGCAGGGCGACCTCGCACTGGATGGCGTGAGCGCCTCGGCCAGGGTCATGTACGCCATCGGGGGCGTGGCGTTGGTAGGTTTCGTCGTCCAGGAGCGGCGCCACCCGGAGCCACTGGTCCCACTCACGATTTTCACCAACCGCGTGATCGTGGCTTGCACGCTGGCCGCCACGGCGGGTGGCGCGGCGTGGTTCGGCATGCTGGCGTTCGTGCCGCCGTATCTGCAGAGCATCCAGGGCGCCACGCCACTCGCGGCGGGTCTGATCCTGGGGATTACCGACGCGGGGTGGACGATCGCGTCGACGACGATGGGTCGCACGGTGATGCGCGTCGGACTGCGGCCGCCGGCGGTCATCGGCGGCGTGCTGGCCGCCGTCGGCTTCGCCGCGTACCGCTTCGTGCCCGTCGAGAGCAGCCTGTGGATCCCGGTGCTGATCAACTTCGAGATCGGGCTGGGACTCGGCCTGTTTCTGCCGCTGACGACCATCGCCGCGCAGAACGCGGTGGGCTGGAACCTGCGCGGCGTGGTGACGGGAATGAGCAGCTTTGCGCGGACAATTGGCGGCAGCGTCGGCGTGGCGATCGCCGGGGTGGTCTTTGCCTCGGGCATTCAAGCGGCGGCCGCCGCGGGCGTCGATCCGAACCTGCTGATGTCGGCGGCGGGTCGACAGCAGGTCGCCCCGGAGCAAGTAGCCAGCCTGCAAGCCGCGCTGGCGCACACGCTCGGCGACGTGTTCCTGGTCTTCGTCGCCGCCGCCCTGTGCGCCGCCGCCGCCCTGGCGTTTTTGCCAGCGAAGGTCCGCGAGCCCGAGCCAGTCAACAAACTCATCGTCCAATCGCAAGCCTGACCTCGGTTACAAGTTTTCTCAGAATATGTTTACGAGAAAACTTTGTTTCAGACGGTCTGGAGACCGACGTAGTTTTCCGCGAGCGTTGTCGCCGCGGCTTTTGAGGTTATGACGTAGCGCAGCTGCGAGATCTGCAGCTTGTGCTGGTAGCCGCCGACGTCGTCGGGAAAGCGGTGGAGCATGGACGTCATCCACCACGAGAAGTGCTCCGCCCGCCACACGCGCCGCAGGCAGGTCTCCGAATAGCTCCGCAGCAGGCGGTCGCTGCCGGAGGCGTACCGCTCACGAAACGCTTCCGCCAGGACTTTGACGTCCGCAAGCGCCAGATTCATACCCTTGGCGCCGGTGGGCGGCACGATGTGCGCCGCGTCGCCCGCCAGGAACAGTCGCCCGTATTGCATCGGCTCCACTACGAAGCTCCGCATGGCGGTGACGCCCTTTTCGAGGATTGGTCCTCCGCTCAGCTCGAAACCTTCAGCCGTTGCGAAGCGCATTTCCAGCTCGTGCCAGATGCGATCGTCCGGCCATTCCTCCAGCGGCTCATCCGGACGGCACTGCAAATACAGCCGGCTGATGACCGGCGAGCGCATGCTGTGGAGCGCAAAACCCAGGTCGTCGTGATAGCTATAAATGAGCTCTTCGCTGGCCGGTTTCATCGAGGCCAGGATGCCGAGCCAGGCAAACGGATATTCGCGGTCGTAGGCGCGAACGGCGCTGGCCGGCAGCGCGCCGCGCGAAACGCCCCAGAATCCATCGCACCCAGCGACGTATTCGCACTCCAGCGTTTCTTCAGCGCTCTCTCTGGTGAACCTCACCCGCGGCCGGTCGGAGTCGATGCCCTCGATGGCGGTGGCTTCGGTATCGAACAGAATCTCGCCACCGGCGGCCAGCCGGATGCGAATCAGGTCCTTGACCACCTCCTGCTGGCCGTAGACGGTGATGGAGCGGCCGCCGCTCAATTCCGTCAGCGGGATGCGGTGGCCCTGACCCTCGAAGCGCAGCTCGATGCCGTGGTGGATCAGTCCTTCACGCAGCAGACGTTCACCGGCGTCGGTCTGGACCAGCAGGTCGACGGAGCCCTGCTCGAGGACGCCGGCCCGAACGCGCTTTTCGACGTAGTCGCGGCTGCGCGACTCGAGGACGACCGACTCAACGCCGGCCCTGGTGAGCAGATGAGCCAGCATGAGGCCAGCGGGTCCCGCGCCGATGATGCCAACCTGCGTGCGCATATCCAGACGGTAGCTCGCGCACGGCCTGCTTTGCAGCGTCGCGAGCGGCCTTACCCGGCGGCTACCGGTGAGATCCGACCTCCGACAGGTGCGCCTCAATGAGCGGAGCCACGTCCGCGGCGTAGTCGCGCGCGAACATGTGGTCGCCTCGCCGCAGGACGACCAGCCGCGGCTGCGCGCGGGTGAGCCTGGATTCGAGGTAGCGGCCGACGTCGGGTGGACTGATCGGATCTGCTTCGGTCCACAGCAGCAAGGTAGGCGCGTGAACGGTCGGCAACGCACCGCTCAGGTCGGGCGTCGATTCGTTGGTGACAAACGCGGCCGCGTCCGGATATTCGGCGCGATACGCCGGGCGCCAATCCTCGACGGCAAACGGCGACAGGTCCACGCCGCCGGAGGTGGCCACCAGCACCAGGCGGCGCACGAGTTCGGGCCGCGCCAGGGCCACCTGCATGGCGACGACACCCCCCATCGACTGGGCGACCAGGTCGACCGGCGCGTGGATGCTGGCAAGCACCAGGTTGGCCAGATCGTCGAAGCTGCGCACGCGCGGATCAGGCGGCACGTTGCCGAGACCTGGCCAATCGAACAGCACGGTCTGCCAGTCGTCGGGGGAGCCGCTCCGCGACGGGCCGCCAGAAGTCGCCGGCTCCCGAGGCGCCGGGCAGAAACAGCACTCGCGGCGGCATGCGGCCCGCCGATTGTACGCGCGTCAGGAGCGGCGGATGATCAGGAGCTGCATACCGGTACACAGCACGACGAACGCGCCAATGGGCACCAGCGGTCCGACCGTGCCGACCGCGCCGCTGGCGAACAGCGCGGTCAGCGCGAAGAGCGTGATGCATCCGCCGAGAAAGATCGCAAAGGTGCGGGCGCCGCGCTTGCGTTGGGGACTCGGGTCCATCTCAGAGCACCGTCCATTGCAATTCGAGACAAAACATCATGGCGCGCGCCAGACTACGGCCAGGCTGCCCGTACCACCAGGCAACACTCGCAATGTTCGACTCGCAATGTCAGTAAGTTGCCCCAGAGGGGACCCCATGGTTTGTCTCGTCGCGGCTCGCGCCAGGCCGAACAGTCTTCCCCAAAGGGGACCCATGGTCTATCCGTCGCGGCTTGCGCCAGGTCGAAACGTCTTCCCCAAAGGGGACCCATACGGGACATCCGTTGCCGCTTGCGCTGGGTCAAAACTGCTTCCCAAAGGGGACCCGTCCGAAACATCCCGTCGCACTTGCGGCAGGCCGACAACGTCTGCCCCAAAGGGGACCGGTACGAACATCGCCGCTGCTGGCGCCACGTCGAACCGTGATACGAACCCCGGGAAGGGCTCCACCGTAGGTGGAAATCGCTGATCCTGCGAGAGTCAAATCGCGCTGGAGCTAACTCGAGATCAGCTCCAGCGCCCTCTCGATCGATGCTTCCACCGCCGCCGCCTGACCCCCAGCCCACGCCTCGGCGAACCTCGCGCGCAGCTCGTTCGACTCGTTGGCGGCGACAAAGCGCGCGTGGTCCACCGCGTCATCCTCGCGCCGGTGGATCCCGAGCGCGGCGTGCTGGCCGTCGGACGCGCCGAACAGCCACGCCGCGTCCTCCAACTGCCCGCGCCGCGCAAGCACCAGCGCCAGGCGCTCCAGGTAGCCGGCGATGCCGCGTCGATCGTCCAGCTCGTGCACGACCGCCAGCCCCCGGCGCCAGAGCGCCAGTGCGCGTTCGCCATGCCCTTGCGCCCACCGCACGTCTCCCAGCGTCGCCAGCGCGTGGCCCGCCGCGTAGCGCGACTGAACCGACTCGGCCAGTGCCAGGCTCTCCTCCAGAAGCGCGAGCACGCGAGCATCCCACGCGCCCTGGACCCAGAACAGGGCGCGCCCAAGGAACGTCAACACCACGCTCAGGAGCGGCATGGCCTCGGCCGCGCGCGCCAGCGGCACGCTCTGATCGAGGCAGGTGACAGCCGTCGCGTAGTCATGCTGCAGGTACGCCGCCATGCCCAGGTTGAGCAGGGCCTGAGCTTCGCCTCGAATGTGCCCGTCCTGTCGACTCGCGGCCAGCGCTTGCTCGGCGAGCGGCGTGGCCCGCGAAGCTTCCCCGCTGCGCCAGTACAGGAAAGCGAGCGCATTGACAGCCGCGATCCATACACGCGGAGACGCCTCGCGGGCGTCAGGCAAGGCCAGTGCTTGTTCGAGCCAGGCAATACCTTCCGGAAAGTGGCCGCGGCGTTCCCAGAACCGGAACAGCCAGGAACCGGTCCACAGCGCGTCCTCGGTCCGCTGATTGGTCATCGCCCAGCGGAGTGCCAGGCGCAAGTTGGCGTGCTCCTCCTCGACGCGATCCAGCGCGTGAATCTCGTCGGGCCCTGTGGGGTTCTGTGATCCGATCTGGGCCAGCTCGAACATGGCCGCCGCGTGACGGGCGCGGTACTCGGTCGCTTCGCCAGATGCCTCCAGTCGATCCAGCGCATACTGACGAATCGGTTCCAGCAGGCGATAGCGGCCGCCACCTCGTACGTCCACCAGCACCATCGACTTTTCGACAAGCTGCGCCAGCACGTCGAGCACGCTGGACGAGGCGATGCCGTTGCCGGCGCACACCTGCTCGGCCACGTCCAGACGCCATCCGCCGGCGAAGATCGAGAGACGGCGAAGCAGTATCTGTTCCGACTCGCCGAGCAGGTCGTGGCTCCAATCAATGGTCGCTCGAATGGTCCGATGCTGTGGCGGACCGACACGACTCGAAGACGCGAGCAGCGCGCCGTCCTGATCCAATCGCTGGGCGATCTGCTGGACGGTCAGCATTCGCGTACGGGCGGCGGCGAGCTCGAGCGCCAGCGGAATGCCGTCGACCGCCAGGCAGATGCGCGCGATCGCCGCCGCGCCCTGTTCGTCGATCATCAGGTCGTGGTTGGCCGCCGTCGCGCGCTGGAGGAACAGCTGGCTGGCCATCGGCAGCTCGAGCGGCAGGACGAGCACGGTGACCTCGCCCGGAATCGACAGTGGCTCGCGACTCGTCGCCAGCACCTGCAACTGTGGGCACCGCCGCAGGAGGTCCACGACAAGCTCAGCGCACGCGTCGATCAGATGCTCACAGTTGTCGAGCACCAGCAGCATCTGCCGGCGTTCGAGATAGGCGGCGAGCGTGTCGGCCACATCGCGGGTGCGCAGGTCGCGCAGTCCGACGGCCGCTGCCGCGACGCCTGGCAGCAGCGACGGGTCGGCCAATTCGCCGACCTCCACGATCCAGCATCCATCGGCGTACTCGCCGGCGTGCGCTCGGATGACCTCGTGCGCCAGGCGCGTCTTGCCGACCCCGCCAGTGCCAACCAGTGTCAGCAGGGGCGCCGTGGCCAGCAGCGCGCCGATCTCGGTCAGCTCGCGTTCGCGCCCGATGAACGTCGTCAGCGAGCGCGGCACATTGTGCTGGCCTGCATGGACGACCGAGGGCGGTCTGCTGCGCCGTCGGTCGGCGTCGTCTGGCTGTCTTGCTCGACGACGGCCCTCGACCAGCGCCTCGAATGCCTCGCGCGACGGTCCGTCCAGCTCGAGCGCCCGCATGAGCAGGTCGATCGTGTCGCGGCGCGGCACGTGGGCGCCGCCGCGCTCGAGCTCGCTGATGCTGCGCGGACTGATACCCGCGCGCTCGGCCAGCTCCTCCTGGGTAAGGCCTGCCGCGCGGCGGTAGTCGCGCAGAAGATCACCGAAGTGACGTGAGACGTCGGTCGCCACGGGACGGCGCATAGTGTCGCAGATAGGCCGACACACACGGTTCCTTTCCCGATCCGCACTGCCGGGGGCGGCCCGATCGTGAAATACTGATAGCGACAAGGACGTATCCCGATCATGACCACACCCCGTGCCACCTACGACGACATCCCCGGTACGACGGTCTTCGACGCCCAGCGCTCGCGCCAGGGCTACTGGCTCAATCAGTTCTGCATGTCGCTGATGAAGGCCGAGAACCGCGCAGCCTTCAAGGCCGACGAGTCGACCTACCTCGACAAGTTTCCAATGTCACCGGAGCAGAAACAGGCCATCCTCGACCGCGACTGGAACCGCATGATCACCCTCGGCGGCAACATCTATTTCACCGCCAAGCTGGGCGCCACCGACGGGCTGTCATTCCAGCAAATCGCCGCCAAAATGACTGGCATGACCCAGGAGCAGTACGCGGACATGATGGCCCATGGCGGCCGACCACCGGATGGCAACCGCTACACCTGGGAGTGGGAGGCACGCTCGCGTGGCTAGGATCGTCGCCGGCGTCACCAGCTCGCACGTGCCGGCCATCGGCGCCGCGATCGACAACAAGCGATCCGGCGACGCCTACTGGCAACCGGTGTTCGCCGGCTTCGAACGCTCGAAGCAGTGGATCGCGGACCTCAAGCCGGACGTGATCTTTCTGGTGTACAACGACCACGCCTCCGCATTTTCACTGGAAGTCATTCCAACATTTGCGCTTGGCTGCGCGGCGGAGTTCAAGCCGGCCGACGAGGGCTGGGGTCCACGTCCAGTGCCAACGGTCGAGGGCTATCCGCAGATGGCGTGGCACATTGCGCAGTCGCTCATCCTGGACGAGTTCGACATCACCATCGTCAACCAGATGGACGTGGACCACGGGCTCACCGTACCCCTGTCGCTCATGTTCGGCGAGCCGGACGCCTGGCCCGTGCGCGTGATTCCGCTGGCCGTCAACGTGGTGCAGTATCCGCCCCCAACCGGCAACCGCTGCTACAACCTGGGCAAGGCGATCCGTCGCGCGGTGGAATTGTTCGACTCCAACGACAAAGTTGTCATCTTCGGCACCGGCGGCATGTCACACCAGCTGCAGGGCCCGCGCGCCGGGTTTATCAACAAGGAATTCGACGCCGACTTTCTCAACAGGATCGTCACGGACCCGGTGGGCCTCAGCCGCATGCCTCACGTGGAGTATCTGCGGGAAGCCGGCTCCGAAGGCGTCGAGATGGTGATGTGGCTCATCATGCGCGGCGCGCTCGACGACGACGTGAGGGAGGTGCATCGGTTCTATCACGTGCCGGCCTCGAATACGGCGGTCGGGCACATCATTCTGGAAAACAAGGTTGGAGCGGCGCGATGACCAACGATGTTGCCACGACCGTCAGGACGCTGCTCGAAGCAGCCCAACTGACGGTCACCGACGAGGAATTCGAAATATTCGTCACGACCTATCCCGACATACGCGCCGCCGCGGACGCGATGTACGTGCCGGAGGTCCGCTACGAAGAGCCGGGGCTCAACTTCGACGCTCGATGGGAAATCACGCCATGAGCGACTTCCCGCAGACCATCAAAGACGCCGCAGCCGCCCTGCGCGGCGGCCAGATCACCAGCGCCGAGCTCACGCGCGCCCTGCTGGAGCGGATCGACGCGCTCAATCCGAGTCTCGGCGCGTTCATCGCGGTCACTCCCGATACCGCGCTCGCCGCCGCCCGCAAGGCGGACGTGGACCTGCGCCAGGGAATCGATAGAGGTCCGCTGCACGGCATCCCGCTGGGTGTCAAGGACATCATCGCCACTCGCGACGCGCCCACCACCGCCAACAGTCACGTCCTCGACCGCGCGTGGGGCGACGGCTGGGATGCACCCGTCGTCGAACGACTGCGGGATGCGGGTGGCGTGATTCTCGGCAAGACCGTCACCAGCGAGTTCGCCTGTGGCGCACCGGACCCGGACAACGGCTTTCCCCTGCCGAAGAACCCGTGGAACCTGGAGCACTCCGCTGCCGGCTCGAGCGCCGGCTCCGGGATTTCGATTGCAGCCGGGCTGGCGCTTGGCGCGCTGGGCACGGATACCGGTGGCTCGGTCCGCGGACCGGCCGCTGCCAACGGCCACACTGGACTCAAAGTCACCTTCGGACGGGTTCCAAAGTTCGGTTGCGTGCCGCTCGGCTACGGTCTGGACAGCGTGGGACCCATGGCCCGCACCGCGTGGGACTGCGCCGCCCTGTTGCGCGTCATGGCCGGCTACGACGCCCGCGATCCGACCGCGGCCAATGTGCCCGTACCGGACTACACCGCGGCACTGACCGGGACCATTCGCGGGTTGCGGATTGGCGTGCCGACCAACTACTTCTTCGATGTTCCGGATCTGGACGCGGAAGTCAAGAGCGCAGTCCTCACCGGAGTCGAGGCGTTGCGGGCGCTCGGCGCGATCGTGACAGAGGTTCATCTTCCGCACGCCGAGGTGGCCAAGACCGCCAACAACCTGATCCTTGCCGCCGACGGGCTGGCCTATCACCACAACGACCTGCGCGATCGATGGCTCGCGTACGGTCGCTACACTCGCACGGTCATCGCCCGTGGCGCCATGTATAACGCCTCGGATTACGTGCAGGCGCTCCGCTTCCGTGCGTACTTCAAGAAAGTCGTCGCTTCGGTGATGGCCGACCTGGACGTGCTGGTCACGCCAACGTCCACCACTCCAGCCGAGAAAATCGCCGACGTGGATATGACCAGGCGCATGCTGGGCGTCAGCTTCACCGGCGTGTGGAATCTCGTCGGTCTGCCGGCGCTGGCGGTGCCATGCGGCTTCAGCTCGAGTGGACTGCCGTTGTCGATGCAGATCGTCGGTAAGCCATTTGACGAGGCCAGCGTGCTGCGCGTCGGCGACGCCTATCAGCAAGGCGTTGATTGGCAGCTGCGCGTGCCGCCGATGGCGCAGGTGGCGGTGACCGCGTAACCGAGGGCTGAGGCTCAGGCGGCGAGCTGTTCGCGATCGAGCCGCCGCCTGGCGAGCAGTGCCAGCGCGCGCGTGCCGCAGGCGGGGCACATGCCGTCGGTGACCACCGTGTCGGCATCGAGCTCGCGCGGCAACACGTATTCACCCTGCGCGTCGGCGACACGCTTGCACCACGCACAGCGGTGCACGACGCGGCTCCAGTCCGCCTGCTCGGCGGCGCGCTTGAGCTCGGAGTCCAGGGTGAGGGGCGACATGATCGATTCCACTTCCAGTCACACCCTAGCGCCTCGACCTTGGGCGTAGCTGTGAGACCGGTCTCTCTATTTATGTGAAACGCGTCACAGCTCGAAGTTCGTGGTTTTCTTGGACGTAGCCCTCACCCTGCCCTCTCCCAGAGGGAGAGGGAGTCCTCAGGCGGCTTTTGTGTACAGGCGCTGCGAAGCCAGTCGCGCGCCTTCGCCGAGCGCCTGGAGCTTGGCCCAGGCCACCGTCGGTGGAATCTCCGCATTGCCCGCTGTCGAGGCAAAGCCGCAGTCATTGCCGACCAGCAGATTCTCCGCACCGACCGTGCTCGCCCAGCGTTCGATCCGGTCAGCCACCGCCTGCGGGTGCTCGATCATCACGTTCGAGTGGGTGACCATGCCGGGGATCAGCACCTTACCCTCGGGCAGCTTGACGCTTTCGAACACGCGCCATTCATGTTCGTGCCGCGGATTGGCTGCCTCGAATGAATACGCGCCGGCGTTGATTTTGAAGAAGATGTCAATAATCTGCTCCAACTGGAGGTCGCTCACCCGCGGCCCGAAGTTGACGCCGTAACACGTGTGGTAGCGGATGCGATCTTGCGGCAGGTCGCGCAACGCGTAGTTCAAAAGCTCGACGCGCCGCTCGGCGTAGCGTCGGTATTCCTCGACGGTGAGATCGAGACGACTGTCCCAGCCGCTGATCATGCTCGGGTCGTCGATCTGCAGCACGAGCCCAGCGTCCAGGATGGCTCGGTACTCTTCGCGGACGGCGTCGGCGTACGCCGCGGCGAATTCCTCGTGAGACGCGTAGAACTCGTTGGCGGAGTTGTTGTTGCTGGGGACTGGCGAGGTAGAGGGCAAAAAGCCTTCCACAAAATTGTGGCTCGCCATCGCCGACTTGAGGTTGGCGATATCGCGCTGGACCAGCGCCTGACCAACATAGCGCAGCGGCCCGACGCACACGCGCGGCGCCATGCGAATCACGTTCTCGAAGGGACTGTGCGCCAGGACGTACTCGTAGTAGTCGGGAAACTGCCGCGCGTCGCGTCCGTTCGGGTCGATCGGTCCGCGCCGCACGGCGCCCTGGCGGGGCCGCGGTTCGAAGCCGCTCAGCCGTTGATTCACGTAGGCGGCGAAGCTGGGCTTGCCGACTTCGCCGTCGTTGACGACGTCAATCCTCGCCTCAGCCTGGCGGCGCACATTGTCGGCAACGGCCTCGGCGACACGCTGGTCAAAAGCGGACTGGTCGAACGCTTGCGGCGGGCCGGCTTCCTGGGCGCGCATGGCTTCGAGCATGTCCGGAGGTCGCGGCAGGCTGCCCGTGTGGGTGGTCAGGATGCGATTGGTACTGCGCTGCATGGGGATCTCGTCGACGCATCGTAGCTCACCCCCAGGCCGTTGATAGACTCGAGCCACCATGAACCCCCTGGTTCTCGAATTTGGCATGGGCGTCGACGTTCACGGCCAGGACTGCACCAAAGCCGCGCGGCGGGCAGTCTCCGACGCGATCCGGCACTCCAGCCTGCCGCTGTTGGGTCAGATCCGCGAGCGTAATGGCACGCTGCTGGTGCACGTGACGGTGGCCGTGCCCGAGCCCGATTCCGTCGACCTCGACGCGGTCAAGGCCGAACTCCCGCACGGCGAAGTCACCGCCGAAGCGGTCCGCGGCGGACTACGCGTACCCAACAGCGACGCCCTGATCGCCTGCGCCTCGATCCACGTCTCCGCCCAGTACTCGGAATGATACGATGAACTGTTGATGACACTCAGGGTTCGTAGTCCGCTTGCGGAGATCAACACGCCGCCGGAGGGCAAGCGGATCCGGCGGCTCGAAACGGTCACGGGCACGCGCGTTGGATTGCTGTGGAGTCAGCACGCCTCATCCGAGAAGTTCTGGCCGGTGTTCGAACGCGTGGTCGAAGCGACCTTGCACCCCTCTGAGGTCCACCGCCTGTACAAAGACAGCACGTGGAATGTGGCCACGCCCGATCAGGTGGGCGAGCTGGCGCGCCAGGTGGATTTCGTCTTTGTCGGCGTTGGTGGTTGAGGGTCCTGCACGACCGCGACCGTGCGTGACACGGTCAACATGCTGCGCGAGGGCGTGCCGGCGGTGGCACTGGTCCACGAGCCATTCCGTCGCCTGGCGCGCATGGCCGCCGGGCAGGTGGGCATGCCCGATGCGCCACTGCTGATCTACCCTCGCGACCTGGTCGCCGAGGAGTCGCCGCAGGACCTCGAGGCCAAAGCCTGCGAGGTCGCCGCCGCCGGAGCCAGGATCGTCCTGGACGTGGGCAAAGGGTGACCGAGCTCCTGCGCCTGACGTCGAAGGTCCACGAGGTGGAGGACCTCAACGCCTTTATCGAGATGGCCTACGAGCAGGGCTGGACGGACGGCTTGCCGGTGTATCCACCGACCGACGACCGCGTGGAGGCCATGCTCGACTACATACGGCGCGATCCCCAGGAAGTCATCGGCGTCATGCCGCCCGGCGAAGGCATCGCGACCATCGAGAAGATCGCCATCAACGCCGTCATGGCCGGTTGCAAGCCCGAATATATGCCGATCGTCGTCACTGCCGTCGAGGCGCTCCTCGATCCGCGCTTCGAGCTGTTGCGCGTCCAGGCCACGACCGCTGGTCCGGCGCCACTGACGATTATCAGCGGACCGGTGGTCAAGCAGCTCAATTTCAACTACGGCGCGGGGACGTTTACGGGCACCGGCCACCGGGCGAATGCCACGATCGGCCGCGCCATCCGCTTGATTCTGTGGAACATCGGGTACGGCCGGCCGGGCCAGATGTCGCAAGCGACGATGGGCCACCCGGGCCGCTACGCGTACCTCGTTGCCGAGCGACCGCCCGACGACGCCAACCCGTGGGAGCCGTTTCACGTCACCAACGGCCTCCGTGCTGAGGACAACGCGGTGTCGGTGTTTCCGTCGGTGACGCATTACCAGATCACGCCCGCCATCGGGACGCAGACCTTCGAAAACAGCGTTTTCGTCATCCTCGACTCGATCCTCCACCTGGGCAACTTCCGCGCCGCGACGCAAAAGATGCTGGTGCTCAATCCGCAAGCGGTCCAGATCCTGCACGAAGCCGGCTGGAGCAAGTCGCGGTTCAGGGATTATCTCCTGGAGCGCGCCTATCGCCCGGTGCGCGACATCAAACGCACCGGCGGCCTGTCGGTGACGTACAAACACCACTGGACGAAGGTGGCGGACCCGACCGACGACGACGCGATGGTCCCGTCCATGATGGCGCCAGAGGGTCTGCAGATCCTGGTGAGCGGCGGCTGGGGCTCGGCGTCGAGTCAATCCGTCTGGATCGATAGCGTCCACGGTGAGCTCGTCACCCGAAAAATCGCCTGGACCTGGGACTGAGTTCTTTTCCTGGACGGAGCCCGCTCATGAGCGGGCTCCTCACACGGGCGAGGGGCGGTCAGAGGATAAATACACCCTTTCCCGTATTTTGCGCTTCGACACGTTCATAGGCCTCTGACGCTTGCCCCAGGTTAAAGGTGTTGGTGAACACGCGGCCGAGCTCCACTTTGCGCTCTACGGCGAAGCGCGCGCACTCGGCCATGAGCTGGCGATTGAAGGTCCAGCAGCCCAGGATGGTGAGCTGACGGTGGATGACGTCGGGAGTCATCTCGAAGGTCGCGGTGCCGTGCGCGCCGACGTAGCACGCTTTGCCCCATGGCCGCGTGGCGCGGGCGCACTGCACGCGCGCTTCCGAATTGCCCGAACAGTCCAGGCTCATGTCGGCGCCCTCGCCGTGGGTCAGCTCCCAGACGGTGGCCACCGGATCGACGTCCGTGGGGTCGAGCACCACGTCGGCGCCCATCTGCGACGACATCGCGCGGCGTTCAACCGACGGGTCGACGGCGATTACGCGGGCCGCCATCGCCTTCGCCAGCTGCGTGGCCGATAGCCCGACCGGCCCCTGCCCGAAGATCACCAGCGTGTCGCGGCCCAGCACATCCAGGCGTTTCAAAGCGGCGTAGGCCGTGCCGGTGCCGCACGCGATGGCGGCGCCCTCGGCCCACGACAGCTCCGGTGGCAGCTCGACCAGCGTCGACGCCTGCACCGCGATTAAGGGCGCGTGGCCGCCGTTGATGTCAGTGCCCATCACCTCCGCCTCGCGACACATCTGCGTGTACCCCATACCACACAGCCAGCAGCGGCCACATCCGCGGTAGTGGTGGATCATCACCCGCTGACCGGTCGGCGCGTCGCGTTCCGAGACTCCGGCGCCGCGCGCGACGACCTCCCCACACGGCTCGTGACCGCACACCACGCGGCGGTCGAACGCGGCGCGGCGATACAGATTCAGATCGCTGCCGCAGATCCCGGAGGCGCGCATCGCCACCACGACCTCACCCGGCCCTGGCGCGGGGTCCGGAAACTCTTCAAGGGCGATCGTCCGATTACCTTTGAATACCAGACCCCGCATCGAAGCTCGGCTCAGTGGCCCCAGAGCTCGGCGGACGCGCGCCTGGCGCCCTCCGACATGGTCGCCAGCTTGGCCCACACGATCTCTTCGTGGCCAACCCGTGAGCCGATGCCGCAGTCGGTGCCGGTGGCGACGTTTTCCTTACCGACCACGCTCGCGTAATTGACGAGCCGGTCCTTGACGACATCCGGATGCTCCACCAGGTCCGTCGCGTGGCTGATGACGCCGGGCATCAGGATCTTGCCGTCCGGCAGTTTGACGTCCTTCCACACGCGCCACTCGTGCTCGTGGCGCACGTTGGCCGCCTCGACGTTGTAGCACTGCGCGTTGATGCGGAGAATCAGGTCCGCGAAGTCTTTGAGCTCGATGTCCGTGACGTGCGGTCGGTGGCCGCTGCCCCAGCACGTGTGGAAGCGGACCAGGTCCTGGGGCAGACCACGGAGCGCATGATTGATGATGTCACCGGCGTTGGTGAGGTACTTGCGCAGATCCTCGACGGTCCAGTCGGGATAGAAGGACCACGTGGTGCAGAACTCCGGTTCGTCGACCTGAACGATGAGCCCCGCGTCGGTGATCGCTTTGTATTCCTCGCGACAGGCGTCCGCCACCGCCTGCATGTACTCTTCTTCGCTGGCGTAGTGCTGGTTGTTGACCCCCGCTCCGAGGCTGAGCGGACCCAGCGCGGCGACGTAGCCTTCCACGTCCCCGCTTTTGCCTGCCAGCGCGGCCTTCAAGTTCTTGACGTCTTCGGCCACCGCGGCCTGGCCCGTGTACTTGACCGGACCCGTGCACGCGCGCGTCTCGCGCAGATTCGTGTTGCGCACTTCGCCCGGAGTTGCGAAACCGGGTCGCACCGGACCGCCCGATCCGGAATACCACAGGCCCGATGCGTAGAAACCGGGAAACAGACGGCGATCGCGCTCGGCCGTCCCCGCCCGCTTCGGCTTACGATTGGGATCCGCCGGCACGTTCGAGAAGCCGCTGACGCGCTCCTGCATGTACCCACCGTAACTGCCCGCCTTGGCATACTCGCCGTCGTTGACGACGTCGACGCCCAGCTCGATCTGCTTGTCGACAATTTCCTGAACCGCCTTTGGCAGCCGCTTGTGGTATTCGCCAGTGTGCGAGCCGTCGCGGTTCTTGCCACCCTCGATCAATTCGTCGAGGTAGCGCGGGCGCGGCAGGTTACCGGCGTGTGACACGCGAATGCGGTCAGTGCTGTGCTTCATTGGCGAAAGATCTCCTCGCGGGAAAACTGGGCCTGTTACCAGGCCGAAGGCAGATCGCTGACCTGGAGGACCCAGGCTTTTTCGAGCTTTGGCAACTCCTCCTGGAGTCCAAGCTCCGTGAGGATGTTGGCAGCATCGGAGCCCGGCCGACCCGTGACGGCACCCAGACGCATCGGCGTGCGCGAGAGCTTCACGGGTAGTCCCGGCGCGGTGGTTTCGCCCACACCCTCGACTTGCTGGCTCACGCTCAGCCCGCGTCGGATGACGTACGGGTCCACCATTAATTCGTCCACCGGGACGCGCATCTGCGCCGGAATGCCGTGCTCCCGCAGGCGCCCGACCCAGATGCTGGCTGGCTCCTGTTTGAACTTCGTCTCGAGGTTGTCGGTAGTGAGCCCGTCCACCGAAGCGAGCTTGTTGGCGTCGGAGTCTGGCAGCGACAGGAAAAACCACTTGCCATCGGCGCCCTGGTAGAAGCGATCGAGCGGCCCGTTGCCCAGCGCGGTGTAGCCGCGCGGCTCGTTGGGCGCCTTTCGGCCGGCGTACGAGAGCATGTACTGGGTCTGGTGGTACGTGGCCGTCTGGCACAACGAGCCCTGCACGTGTTGGCCGTGACCGGAGCGCAATCGGTGATACAAACCCAGCCCCGTGGCGAAGGTCGCCAGCACGCCCGTGCCGATGTCGATCAGGTTGTACGGACCGAGGATCGCCGGCGGGTCCTGACGCTCCATGATGCCCGCCACCGCCTGGCCCTGGCGCTCCCAGCCGCGACCGTTCTTCCACGGGCCGAACTGCCCGTAGCTGCTGACCGAGGCGTACACAATATCCGGGTTGCGCGCCTTGACCTCGCGGTAGCCGATGCCGAGGCGATCGGCGGTGCCGGGCGAGAAGTTTTCGAGGACGACGTCGGCCTGCTCGGCAAGCCCCCAGAAGACTCGCTGGGCATCGAAGGACTCGACGTTGAGCAGCAACGACCGCTTGCCGCGGTTGAGGTAGCCGCCCACGCCCGACTTCGGCGCGTTGATTTTGACCACGTCGGCGCCGAATTCGTAAAGCAGACGGCCGCAGGTGGGACCCGCCAGGGCGACGCACAGGTCGACGACCTTCATTCCCTGGAGCGGCGAGGTGATCTGGCTGTCGCCATCAGGCGTATTCGCGTTGGCCCGCGACGTGGCGCCCAACTCCGCCAGGATGTCCGCGCGATCGGCGTCGGGCAGGTGGCGAGGACCCTGAGGCTTGCCTGGAGTCGCCGTCAGGTGGACCGGCAGACCGGCCATCCACGTCGGACCGAGCTCCGGGTCCTCGAGCTGCAGCACCGCGCCAATCTGCCGAGCGTGGTCGGTGGCGATCCACTCGTCGGTGGTGCGCGCCCAACCCATCGCCGCGCCAGCGCGGTTGCCGAGTTCCTCCCATTCGCCCGCCGTCCGCGTCAGGAACAGATCGCGGAGCCTGGCGTGCAATTGCTGATTGACCTTTTCGTCGCGCAGCCGCACCACGTCCAGCAACTCGGGGCCCCAGTCGGTGATGCCCGCCTCCTGGGCAAACCAGACGAGGTGGCGCGCGCTGGAGGTGTCGAACTGGACGTACTTGCCGTCTTTACATTTGAAGGCGCCCGCGCCGCGACCGTGGATGCCCCGCGGCGCGTGCAGCCCACGCTGCGTGACGTAGGCGCCCGAGTGGCCGATGAGCGTGAACATCGCGTCGAACATTGGCACTTCCACGCGCTGGCCGAGACCCGTTCGCTCGCGAGCGATCAGGGCCATAACCACGCCCGTCGCGCCCAGGAAGGCGCCGAAGTTGGAAGCCAGCGGCACGGCCGAATAGAACGGCCGCGACCAGTCCCAGCCGGGCGTCTCCTCACCCGCGCGCGGGATGCAGTTGTCGGTGGCGGCATCCAGGATGCCTTCCCAGGCTTGCATGCTGGCCCGCGGATCGTCCGGAGCGAAGCCAGGGATCGAGCAGTAGATCAGCCCGGGATTGCGCTGCGTCGCGGTGTCAGCGCCCAGCCCGAGGCGATCCATCACGCCGGGGCGGAAGTTCTCGACGACGACATCGGCGGAGTCGACGAGACGGCAGGCGGTGTCGCGGTCGCTGGCGTTCTTGAGGTCGAGCGAGATGCGGCGTTTGCCGCGTTGCAGGAAGGCGTCGGCCTCGGACTTCCACCTCGGCCCGCCGGGTGGATCGACATGGATCACATCGGCGCCCTGATCGGCCAGCATGACGGCCGCCAATGGCCCCGCGAGGTACTGGCCGAAGTCGATAACACGGATTCCGTCTAGCACGCCCACGCGGGTAACGCTACCACGCGGGTACATTTGTTGGGATGAAGATCACGGACCTGTCTATCACGCTGCACCGTTGGGAGGTGCCGCCGACCACGTACCGCGACTCGTTTGGGGGTGGATCGACTGACGTCGGGGTGGTCACTATCCAGACCAACGAGGACGTCCGCGGCCACGCCTTCCTTGGCTCGGCCAGCGCCGGCGCGGAGCAGTTCGCGGCCCAGGTCCTCAGGCGTCTCAAGCCGCTGGTCGTCGGCCGCAACCCGCTCGACATCGGCGCCATCTGGCTGGACCTGTGGCGCACCAATCGCAACGTCGATACGCGCTCGATCTGCGCGGTGGACGTCGCACTGTGGGACATCGCCGGCAAGGTCGCAAATTTGCCCATTCATCGGCTGCTGGGCACCTATCGCGAGAGCGCCCCCGCGTACGCCTCGTCGGCGGTGATGTCCAGGCTTCAGGACTACGTCGACGAGGCGCTGCGCTTTCGCGAGGCCGGCTGGAAGGCCTACAAAATCCACCCTCCGTGTAACCCCCAAAAGGACGTTGAGGTGTGTAAAGCTGTCAGGGAAGCGGTCGGCGACAGCATGGCGCTGATGCTCGACTCGATGTGGTCCTACGGCTACGAGGATGCCGTGCGCGTTGGCCGTGCGATCCAGGACCTGGGCTACTACTGGTACGAAGACCCGCTCGAAGAAGACGACCTGTATGGCTACACCAAGCTGAGGCCGCAACTGCATATTCCGATCCTGGCCACGGAGCACCTGCCGGGCGGTCTGTATGCCTATACCGAATGGATTCGCCAGCAAGCCACGGACATGCTGCGCGGCGACGTGGCGCTCAAGGGCGGCATCACGCCGATGATCAAGATCGCCCACCTGGCCGAGGCGTTCCGCATGAAGTGCGAGATCCACCACGGCGGGAACTCACTCAACAACGTGGCCAACCTGCACCTGACCATGGCGATGCCCAACTGCGAGTACTTCGAAGTGCTGCAGCCCGACGCGGCGCAGAAACACGGGCTGGTCTCAGATATTTCGGTAGATAGTGAGGGCCTGGTCCACGCCCCGACCGCGCCCGGTCTCGGCTACGAGATTGACTGGGACCTCATCGAGAGAAACAAAGTCGCCGAGTTGAGGTGAAGAGCCCGCTCACGAAGCGGGCTCCCTTCAATAATCAGGCTCCACGATCAGCTCGGTATTGTGATTGGGCGAGAAATGGGTGATCACTGCCGAGACTCCAGCGCTCGGCGCCCCTGCGACGACCACCGTCAGCGAATCAGGCGACTCGCCGAACCGGAGGAACTCGTCGTCGGGGCCATCCGAATACGCGCCGGAAAACGGCGCGTGGACGACCTCCTGGTCGTACTCGCCCCACGCGCGCAAATCGCCTTTGCGCCGGCCCCAGTGCTCCCAGAGAAACTGCTTCACGTCGGCTTTCGACCAGCCGTGACGATCCAGCAGCTGCGCGTGGGTTGGACCGATGACGACGGTGCTGCCGCGGCACCAGCCGGTGAACCACACGCCGCCGTAGGACAGCGAATCGGCGATCGTCAGCAGCACCTCCTCGGGCCGGTTGCTGACGCGGTTCTCGACGTGCAGGCAGCTCCGCGCGAAGTGCCCCGTCACCGTGCTGGACTCTGGAGCAAAGCCGCGTTCAACGTGGAGCGGCTCCCACGGGCTCTCCTCTTCGTTCTCGGCAATGCAGAAGCCGTACCTGGCGGGCGTGCCCTGGGTGCCCTGGTCGAACTCGTGCGGTCGAACGCCGAGCGCGTTCATGACGATCAGCCGAAACGCGCGACTGATCGTCGCGTTGGCGCGAAATCCCGGACCAAAGACGCCGGCTTTGCTGTTGAAGTTCAGTCGTTCGCGAATGGGGCCGTTGACGATGAGAAGTTGTGCCTGGCCGGTCGTACTCTGGACCAGCGCGAAACCGCGCTTGAAGCACGCCAGGCTGGCCAGCACCACCGGGAAGTATTCCTTGAGGCAACCGGCCATGACGGCATTGATCGCCGCGAGCTCGACCGTGCAGCGGCGATCCAGGTGGGCCATTTCGGCCACGACCTCGTGTGGGTCGCGTCCGACGTAGTCGACGAACTCCTGGACTCTTTCGGCGATCGGCGGCACCACCGGCAGCCCGTCAGTCCAGCCCTGCTCGTAGTAGTACTCGATTGCCCGATAGGCGTCCTTGACGTTGTCGGTGGTGAGATCGTCGACGGACGCGGAGCTGGACGTCGAGGTCACACGGAGCCTCCGCCCGGCCAGGCCACCTGCTCCGCAACCACGCGTTGGCGGTCGGCGATCTGTTGCTCGGCATGGCTGTCCAGTCCCAGGATCTCGAGGACCTCGGGCAGAAGCTCGCAGGCGCGCGCCTTGCACTCGTCCGGCGTCAGGTTCGCGACCGGATGCGGCAGCATCGCGTAGTGGTAGCCCGGCATGCCCATGCGTCGGGCCATGGCATTGCCGCTGGCGGTGAAAGCGTCGGTGACCAGCGTCGCGGTCTGGACGCCGAGTTTTTCGAAGATGATCCCGTCGGCCACACTGGCCGCACTACAGGACCCTCAATCGCCTATCCCAGTAATGACGATGTCTACCTGGTCGGCCATCGCCCTGGCCTGGTCGTTGGGCACCGGGCGGGCAAAGGTTGGCTTGCGGTCGCGAACGACCTTCTTGATCGCCCAGCGCTCTTCGAGCAGCTCGGCCAGGCCGTCGAGGACGCGGTCCGAGTTGTGTTTGGTGCTGTGCAGCAGACCAATGGTCTTGCCGTTCAGGTCTCTGAATCGGCGTTGCGCCAGAGGCGCTTCCACTTCGACCGACAGCCCGGTCGGGTTCAACAGCACTGAGCTCATGCCTTGATTGTGCCTCAAGCTCAGCCCCAGACGCGGCTGGTGGTCTCAAGCATGACGTCGACTTTGCGCCAGATCGCCTCTTCGGGCAGCCCGAGGCCACAGTGTGGTCCGAGGGCGAGCTGCTCGAGCGGCAGATACTTTGAAGCGGCCTCGATGCGGCGCTGCAGGTCGTCGATAGACTCCACGGTGGAGACGCGGGTAGAGATCAGACCAAGGACGACGACCGCGCCTCTG